>CAZMPT010000033.1:0-6929 GCA_964568285.1 uncultured archaeon
TAACTGCTCTCCTGCTAGCCATACTGATGTTGCCTTTCTCATCTATGAATACCATAGCTGAGGGTGAACCTGATCTTTGGATAAATGAAATTACATTCAGTGATGATTCCCCAACTGGAGGCGATACTGTAACGATAACGGCAGAGGTCGAAAACGATGGAGGTTCCAGCGGTTTAGTAAGTGTGACGACAAATGTAAGCTTCTATTGGGATAACAATTACATCGGAAAAGACACTATCACCATTTCTGGAGATAGTACTTCTGATGCAGAGATGGACTGGGAAGCTGTCGGTGGTACGCATACCATAAAAGTGATTGTTGACGAAGAGAATTCAATCGAAGAATCTGATGAAGATAACAATGAAGCAGAAGAAGACATCGATGTAAATTATCCACCAATCTTGGTTGTAGATGATGACAATAGTGACAATAACGGTGGAACTAGACTTGAAACTGATTCATACTATATCAATTCTCTAGAAAATATGAGTAGCCCTGTAGGCTATGACATACACACAGTTGGAAGTGGTTCGGATGGACCTGATTACGATACTCTAATCGAATATACTATGATTATCTGGATTTGTGGATCTGATTATTCAAGCGGAGATGATGTGACATTCACTGCCAACGACAAACTGAACGTCGGAGATTATCTGGAAGATGGTGGATCAATGTGGGTAATAGGTCAGGACATACTTTACGACTTTGATTACACTGATGGTGAACGTGAAGAAGGTGATTTTGAATATGATTATTTCGGAATCTCATATGTAGATCATGACAGGCAGACTCCGGCTGTTATCTATGGCGTAGATGACGACCCCGTCTCAGATGGAATTGCATATGATGCTGATTCAATCAGCTCTGATTTCGCCGATGATGTGGATCCTAGAGAAGGTTTCGAGAAGGTATTGAGTTCAAACGGAGATTACAATATCTCCTCTATCCGAACCGAAGAGGATTACAAGTTGCTTTTCATGACTGTTGATTTTAGTTCGATTACTAACTCAGGTGACCGTGACGAACTTCTGGAATTGATTGTTGAATATCTAGCTGTTCAACTTGAGAATGATGTTAGTTTGGGTCGTTTCAACCATCCAAAGGATGGAGATACTGTAGAGCCTGGTGTGGAAAATATTGTGAATGTTACCGTCCGTAATAGGGGAACTGAGGATCAATCTGATGTTGAAGTATCAATAGACATCCGATGTTCGAATAATACGTACAGACACAGTGACCAAAAAACCGTATCAATTGATGCAGAAGAAAGTAAATTCGTAGAATTTGAATGGGACGTTCCGGATGATAAAGATTATGAATATGAAATAAAAGCAGAGGCAGTTATAGATGATGATGAAAAAAGCGATAACAATGTCAAAGATGTTGATGTTGATACGTATGTTACCTATGATTTAGAAGTGACTGAGGCGCGCGTCGATCCTATGATTGCGGTGAAAGATACTGAGAGAGAAATGTCAGTAGTTGTGACAAACACAGGAGACATGACCATGACCTCTGAAATAAGCGGAAAAGTGTATGATGGAGCTGGGGGAGTTGTTTACAACGGAGGAACACAAGATGTTGAACTAGGTCCTGGGGAGTTTGAAACGCTAAACTGGGAATGGGAAACCGATGATTATGGGACTTTTTGGTTCGAAGCCAAAGTAATAGACGATGATGATGAGATTCCTGAAAACGATGTTAGTTCAGCAATGATGAGGAGTGTCGATATTGAATTCTCAGATGACATGGAAAGTGGAAGAAATGGCTGGACTGACTACAAGTCCTTGAGCAATCCATGGCACATTGTAGACACAGATGAGGATGATAATCGTGAAGCTAGCAGTCCAACACACTCTATGTGGGTTGGTGATGAATCAAAAGGGGATGGAGAATATGATGACAACTGGGACTTCTCCTTGTATACTGCTGAGAATATTTCTCTCGGCACAAACCCTTCGATGTCTGTTGATCTTTGGTATAGTGTCGAAAACAGCTGGGACGGAGGGAATGTGCAAATCTCAACTGATGGGGGCGCAAGTTGGACTGTAATTGATCCAGATGGCGGATATCCTGATGACGCTATTGTTGGTTTGGACAATGAACCTGGCTACACGGCAACATCAGGAGAGGGTGAGGAAGCTGACTGGGAGACTGCCACCTTCAGCCTAACTGACTATACCAATGAGGATGTTAAATTTAGATTCCGTTTCGGAACTGATTCTTCAGTGAATACATATGAAGGATGGTACATTGATGATTTTGAGGTCAACAATGGAGGTGCCTCGACCTTCAGTGATGATTTTGAGGATGGGAGTAGTAATTGGGAAGCTGATGTGGTACTCAGTGAATGGAACTACTATAGTAATGATGAAGAATACGGAAAAAGCTATTCTGGAGACTATGCTTGGTATCTTGGTAATCCTGAAAATGGAATCTACAGTGCTTCTTTGAATGATTCTTTAGAAACTCCAACAATTGATTTGGGAGATGGTTCTGAAAAATATTTGTCATCTATGATTTGGTTTGGTATTGATGGGCCAAATGATGCCGCTATTTTGGAAATAAATATATCTGGTGAATGGAAAACTCTAGAAACAGTTCCAGGAGACAATGGAGATTATTCAGAGGAATATGATGATGCTGACGAAAATGGCTGGTTGTACGTAGAGACGGATATAAGTGAATATGAAGGAGATGTGACCTTCAGAGTAAGATTCGTATCAGATACTTTTACACAATATGATGGTTTGTATGTAGATGATTTTACTATTTACAGCTTACCAGCAATCCCTGATGATGTAGGGACTAGAAAATTGGATGCGCCAGATACTGCAAAACCTGGAAGACAGGTCAATTTCTATTCTGATATTTACAATTTTGGAACTGAGGATCAAGATGATGAATTTGAAGTTAGAGCCAATGTAACTCGTGACGATGGAACTGTGGTTTACAGTGAAGTCCAGACAGTAGATAATCTTGATTCCAAAGACAATGTAACCTTGGACTGGACTTGGGAAGGTGGAGCTGAAGGGAGTTATACAATAAGGGTTGAAACTTTGTTAGAAGGTGATGGAAGAGCTGGAAACAATCCAAAGGAAAAGGCAATAGATGTTGCTGAAAGTGGATATCAAGTCGCGCTTGCTGTAGAACAACAGACTAAGGATGTACTTTCTGGAGAATCGGTCTTTTTCAACTTTACGGCCACTAACACTGGTGAGAATAGTGGATACTACGACGTAAGTGTTGGATATGGTGAAGAAGATGAGTGGAGAATCGTATCACATATCACAAGCATGTATATAGCCTCTGGTTCCAGTTACGATTTCACAGCAGTTGTAATTGCTCCAACTTTAGCGCCTATTGGTGATGAACATGGATTTACTGTGACTGTCACAAGTAGAGATGATCCTGATACAGAAGATACCCAAAACATAACTGCCACACCCTTCTATTATGAACAAACTGGTGGGGACAAGGTATTGTTGATTGATGCAAACTTTGGTAAGAATAATGGGTACAATAATTACTATGATATTGATGAAATTGATGTACGAATGAAATACACCTTGCAGCAATATTTCAATGACGGAGAAAGTATGGGCTATGATGTCTATACTATACCATACGACAAGGATGTTGGATATGGAGAACTTCATCCTTACCCAACACTCAACCTAATGTCACAATATGATGCTATAATCTGGGTTCAAGGAGATCATCACCAGAGGAACCTTACAAAATGGAAGAACTGTATCAGTGATTATCTGGATTCTGGTGGAAATATGTGGATAATGGGGCAACAATTCATGACAGCCCTGAATGGTACTACTGGTGAAAGAGAAGCTGGAACATTTGAATATGATTATCTGATGGTTGAGTACGTTAGCCACAGTTCGGGTACACCTCAACCTCTAGTTGGAGTCGAGGATGATGAGATTTTTGATGCTGCTGAATATGGAACTAGTGATCGATCAATTATCAACTATGATTATGCAGACTGGATTAGGCCTAGAGAAGAGGCTGTGGGTGCCTTCTACACTGGTGATACTAACTGGTGGCACCTAGTAGACACAGAAGAGGATGAAAATCGTGAAGCCTACAGTCCAACACACTCTATGTGGATTGGTGATGAATCCAAAAATAACGGAGAATATCATAACGGTTGGGACTATTCTATATACACTTCAGAATCGTATGGATTAGGTGTAGGTGGTGAACTAAACTTCCAGCACTATTATGATACCGAAAGTGCAACCTACGCTTATGACGGTGGAAATGTCCAAATTTCAACAGACGGTGGTGAGAATTGGGAAGTCATACATCCTAACGGTGGATATCCTGCTGAATCTGTTACAGGACTTGATTATGAACCAGGTTATTATGGCAACTCAGATGGTTGGGTGCAGGCAACTTTTGATTTATCAAACTTCTCAGGAGAAGATGTAAGATTCAAATTCCGATTTGGTGCAGACAGTGTTACTGACACCTATGAAGGATGGTATTTTGATGATGTGGAAATCAGTGATGTAACAGGTACCTTATTCTCAGATGATATGGAATCTGGCATGGGGAACTGGGATGACGCTCCACAGATATTCAACCTATCATTATACTATGATGGTGATTATAGAGTGATTGTATCCCCATTCACATTTGCTTTTGTGGATAACTCTGAAGACCGTGAAGATCTGGTTGGACGAGGTCTAGATTGGCTAAGAGCAGCTGCCGCTGCTGATGACGTTGGTGTTAAACTCCTTGAGATTGTGGGAGATACCAAAGAGAATTCCACAATAGAATTCACCAGTGTAATCAAGAACTATGGTTCTGAAGATCAGGCTGCATTTGATGTTGAAGCAAGAGTATTAGATGCGAATGGTGATGAATTGTGGTCAGAAAGCATGGTTGTTGGACCTCTAGCTTCTGGAGAAGAAGAAACCGTTGATTGGGAATGGGAGAGCGGAAATCCAAGCGATGTCACTATCATAGTTGAAACCATGAAAAATGATGAAAATAGTCGTAACAACCAGAAAGAAATTGATGTAGAAATCAGTATGATACATCTGCCTGAAATTTCTACCTTCAATGAAAATAAGCAGGGAAGTGCTGGAGATAAGGTAACTTTCGACATAGTTATCACAAATGGTGCAACAGGTACTGACGAATTTGAGATTGAGATGACTGGAACTGCATCCTCGTGGGGAATGATAGCTAATCAAATGGAACTCAAGAGCGATGAAAGCCGTGAAGTCGAATTACAATTGACAATTCCCGAAGACACGGCAGACGGTGATTATGATCTTGAAATTCACATAACTGGAGGAGAGGTTACAGAAATCCTTGAGCTGGTCGTTAGTGTTACTGACACGCCAACTAACTACGATGTCGAAATAGAGCTCAATCCAACGGAGGTAGAATCTATTGCTGGAAACGAAGTCGCATTCACTGTAACAATACACAATACTGGAGATGCTGAAGATACCTTTGACCTAGAAGCAAATGGTGCTGAAAGCACATGGGTCACTTTCTACGATAACGGAATATTTATTGGTGCTGGAGGACAAGAAACTGTAGAGGGCGTCATCAATGTACCCGAAGATGCAGACGATGGAAATGCATATGTAGAAATATGGGCAACTTCAAGAAATGACCAAGATAAACAAGACGACAAGGTAATCAAGGTTATAGTAGAGGAATTAGAAAGAGGAGCAACTCTCACTAGAACAAGTGTAGGGCTGAAAACGATTGCCCCCGGATCCTCAGATGTCTTTGAATTTACCTTGCTTAGCGATGGAAACAGCAATCAAGAACTTGATATCACTTTAGCAGGCGAAGCCGCAGAATGGGCTACATCTTCCATTACTGATATTGAATTGGGGCCTGCTGATGGAACTGACTTTGTTGTTACTGTGGATATTCCAGACGGAACTGCTGAAGCTACATACAGATTAGAGGTTCTTGTAATGAGTGGAGAAGAAGAGTTAGCAAAGTCTGTCAACAATGTGGTTGTCCAAGAAGCATTTGAAGAAAATGTAGATGTTGTGATGTGTCTGACAGATATGAATGGACTCTGTATGACTTCTGGTGTATTTGAAGTAACTATTGAAGCTGAAAAGATTCAAACCGCGTCTGTTGGTTTCTTGGTAGAAAACAGAGGAAACATAGATGTGGATATTGCGTTCGAATTAATGATGCCAGATGGAACTACGGGAAGTGACCTATACTTTGATCAAAATAGCAAAGAATGGCGGGTTGCCGTGTCTCCTGCAGACACTACCACTTATCCAATGCAGATAAGCTCAGGTGACTCCATGGATTGGGGCGCCATAGCTGTAATTGCTAGAGAGGTACTACCTGGAAGCTATACTTTCACAATAACAATGTTATCGGCAACTGAAACCGAAAGTGGATATGTTTTTGAAACACTCGAACAAGTTACGATTACAGTGATTGTAGAAGGTGAAGTAACTGAAGAGGAAGGAAGTACCGAAGAAGAGGATTCTTTACTGCCTGGACCTTCATTCCTTTCTGTGATTCTGATTCTATCTACAATAGTATATCGAAGAAGAAAGTAATTATTCGTCGAAGTAACCTGTGCTAATCATGGCAGGTATAAGTGCAAAATAGACTATATACAAACCAAAAGCAGGATACCACATAGTTTCCCACAACGGATTGTCAAAGTAAAGTAAAATAGTTGTGAGTATCAATACTAATATTCCAACCAATATTGGATTTCTGAATTGGGCACGTGCTTTAGCATATCGTATTGTTGTTATAGTAAGCATAGAGACAAGGGCAATTGAGATGGGTATCCAAATAGAATAATAATCATTGACTATAGAAAACTTGACTGATATTACAACTATAAACATAGCTAATCCAGGTGCTGGTAGTCCAGAGAAATACTTGTTCTCACCTTGCGT
>CAZMPT010000033.1:7029-9229 GCA_964568285.1 uncultured archaeon
TATCATAGCTACTGTAAAACTGTCTACAGAACCGTCGATGATGTATGTGATAGCTAAAAAACCCAAAAATGCACTTGTGAGTGTGGCAATGTCTGCATACGAAAGAAGCGTCAAAGGTTTAAACAATTTCTTAAGATTCAAATAACTCATCTTCTACTGAAGCCTGTATCCTTGACAATAAACGTTTGGGTCCCTCTATTATCTTCTCTGATACAGACAGAGAGGAAAGTGGGGTGAAAATCGCCAATGTTTGACCAGCCAGAACTCGGTCACCCTCAGTAACTTTAGTATCAATCCCAGCAGACTCAAAACTTAGATCAACACGTGAACCAAAATGTATCAAACCTATTCTCTCACCTTTCGACAATTTTGATTTGGGTTCTACATAGCTAACAATACGTCGAACTAGAATGCCTGCAATTTGAGTTATTTTGAAAGTTCCTATATCTGTATCCAATTTGGTTATCAATCTCTCATTTTGATCTGAATCCTTTGAAAAAGCAGGCCTATATCCTCCATCTATATGCTTTTGAGATTGAACAACTCCATCGATTGGGGACCTATTAACATGAACATTTTGTGGGCCCATGAAAATTGAAATATGTATCTTACCACTCTTCTCGTAGATTCTCTGGACCTGGCCATCGGCGGGACTAGTTATTCCCTCTTGAATCTCTCTATAGGGATCTCTATAGAAGAAAAGAAGAAAAATCGATAATCCAATCAAGATTAGGGAGACGATATACATCTCTTCAAGAGGCATGCCAGGATCAAATCCCTGATCTCTTATGGAACTAGCTGAGGCCCCAAATGGGAAAAGTGTAAGGGCCATTACTATAACGTATATCACAGCTACAGGCATGCCTTTAGCAAAAGGTGGATTTCTAGCACCTTCTGGAGGCTCCCTTAATGGGAGATCTATTACGCCTAATATGGAATCCTGCATTTCTGGCAAGAAGTGAAACACTGCCACAGCCAGAAAAATGAGGGCAATCAAACTGCCAACCTTTCCTAAAACTGCATGTGCCCAGAAGAAAGTGTCATCTCCCCAAACATGCTCATATGTTAGCCAGATAACTGCTGCATTTCTAACTAAGTTAAGAATGTATATTGGAGGGACTGTGGCCAAAAAAGCGTAGAAACGACGATCTGATGTGGCCTTGGTGCAAACAACACCTCCCACAAAAATAATCATGCTCTGGAGGGCAGTACATGCCAACACAATATTTACAGAGGGTGAAAGAGGATCCTTCCAACTCTCTGCCTCTATTGGGACCCTAACCTCTTCATGTTCAGATGCAGGCCTGTACCAACGTGAACCATCACCATAATTCAATGCTCCCGTAGATGTTTGAATGTCAAATACATTAAGAATCCAAATAGATTGTTCAGCTATAAGATGAATAAACCAACCTGAGAGATATGGAACGCGCTCTACGAAAAAATAAATGCCTCCAGCTACAACAGTCATAGCTGCTAGCCAGCGCAAGGGTTCGTACTTCTGATCCCACAATATACTCTGATACTCATGATAAGCCAAATATCCAAAGAACGGGACTGCAGCTGCACAGAATAATCCATTGATAGGGTCTTTGATGATAATGTAATGCTCGACTTGAATCCACCAGAAGAATCCAAGGCAGAACCAACCAAGGATGTTGAATTTGTTTCCTATACTTGATGGGAAACGTTTACCAAGAAAAATATGGTCCTTACCAGACAGAAAATAACCAGTTGTAAGAAGAAATAATGAACTGATGACAAATACCTCTGCCAGCAGTGACAAGTCTGTTGCCATTATGGTTAGGACAAAACAGTTCTAAAAAAAACCCTCAGTTTAGTTTGAAAGCCATTTCTGTGCTTCGTTGTACGATTCTATACTACCAATATCATACCAAGTTCCCTGGAAAGAAACTGAGCGAATATCACTATGTTTAACGCCCCATGCCAGGAAATTACCCATAGCGTCTTTATCTCCTCCTGAATCGATATAATCTAAGAAATTAGATATCCCCGATTTAGACAGATACCAATATGCTGTAGCTGCAAGAGTTGATGGTGGATTGGATGGTTTTTCCACAAATTCGATTATACGATCGCCCTCTCGATGTGCAATACCATATAGCTTAGCGAGTTCGATATCCTCTACATCATACAAGCCAATTACATCCTTGCCAGTATCATTTGCAACGATTACCAT
>CAZMPT010000033.1:9329-11027 GCA_964568285.1 uncultured archaeon
AGTTAAGGGCCACATTCGTTTAGCGAAACCTCCTGCTAATATGATTGAATCCATCACAGACTTATTTTGCCGCCAGACATCAATTCTTGAAGCGCATCATCTGCAACAGTATCCAGTTTATCAGGGTCATACAACTCCTTCTTGATATTCTTTCTATGGTCTTTTACAACACGCCATCTTGCCTGTCGTTCTTCCCGTGCAGTCTTTCTGTGTGTACGCAAGGTCTCAAGCATTTCCATGGCCTTAGTGTGTTGATAATCTGCTTTCTTCCTGATTGTAACAAATTCTTCATGTTTTTTGTTAGCTTCAGACGATAAATGATAGGCTTCTTTCATTAACTCTTTGTTCTTTTTATACAAATCTTTGTTCAATTTTGCGAGTTTTACAACTGACTCATGTTCTTCATTTGACTGAGATATAGAGGAACCTATCTCCGCATCCAAGTCTTTTACCTCAGAATGCAAATGTTCATGAGTAGTAAGCGTCTTTTGCTGCTCAGTCAAACTTCTGCGAAGTATAGACAATTTCTCAAGAACTTCGCGCTCTTTGGCTATTGTCATCTCTGTGGTCTCCAAACGATTCTCCGTTGCTAAAATTTCACTAATTATGGCCTGGACTGTATCTTTGACAGATTTAGCGCCCTTCCTTCCCTTTCTCTTCTTTTGTTTTAACTCGTTTAATTGCTTGACTTTAGACATAGCACTATCACGAGATTTGATGTGCTTGTCCTTAGTTTTCTTATTCACTTCCATTTTCTTGCGGTATTTGAGAACCTCTTTCATGACTTTATTTCTCTGATCATGTAATGAATTTCTTTCATCTCTTATCGTTCGGGCTTCTTCATTGAGGGTATTCCTTTTCTCAATGCAATTCTGAAAGCGTTCTTCAGCTAATTTAACCTCTGATTTGGGCTTTCGCTGTTCCCGATTTTTCTTTTGGCTCATACTGCTTTATTCTCGTGAGTTTCAATTACCTCGAAACGGTATCCACGTTTAGGGTTCGAATATAAAGCTGACGATTGGACTTAGTATGCAAAAGGATTGAGAATTGCGTATATCGATTCATCTACGGGACCAACTTCAAGCTGCATTGGCTCCCCTGTGAATTTTTCCACTACTTCCATATACCTAGATGCCGCTTCTACTCTAAGATTATCAGTAAGTTTAGGTGGTTTACCGTCTCCTGTAAAACCTTTCTCAGCCAGCCAAGTTCTGACATATTCCTTGTCCAACTTCCTAGGTTCTTCACCTTTCTCAAATCGTTTTTCGTAATCTTCAGCTATCCAATATCTACTGGAATCAGGAGTGTTGACTTCATCCATAAGCATGATTTTTCCATTGGATATTCCAAATTCATATTTGGTATCTACAAAAATCAAGCCTTGATCTGCTGCCCGTGAAACACCTCTCTCATACAGCCTCATAGCTATTCGGGCTAATTCCTTGTACAAGCCAGGATCAACAACACCGCGCTTGTAAAGCTCTGAAGGAGGAACTGACTCATCATGATCTCCTTTGGCTGCTTTTGTTGAAGGTGTAATGATTGGTTCTGGGAACTTTTCATTCTTCCTCATACCGTCAGGCAATTCATTACCACAAAACTCTCTATCTCCCCTATTGTAGGCCGTCCAAGCTGATGTCGAGGTTACTCCTGTAAGATATCCTCTAACTACCATTTCAACTTGAATTGGATCACATC
>CAZMPT010000034.1:0-3751 GCA_964568285.1 uncultured archaeon
AATTTTTCCATAGTTGGTTTATCTCTAAAATCAGTCCAGCAGAAATTTCCTCCAGCCCTGAGCACACGATACACCTCATTCACAAAAGCCCCTACATTCCCATAGCAATGTGACGATTCCACATTGTAAATTATATCCTGAGAATTATCATCTAGTGGGAGATCCTCGGCATTACCAACTTCGAAAGAAAGGTTTTCTTGCGATGAATACCAATTACTTGCCAATCCCACGGCATCCTTGGAAAAGTCAAACGCAATCAATCTTTTTGGATTATATGTTTTAGCAATCCACGAAGCCCCACCGCCCCGTCCACAACCAACTTCAACAACTTCTTTTCCGTTCAAATCTACATCACGAATGTTCATATTGTATAACTGAATGAAAAGTCGATTCGGTTCATCTTTTTTTAACAATGACAATTCCTTATTATCTTTGTAACCATAATTCATAAAACGGAAATCACCTCTTTCGTGCGCTTTCGCTAATCTTTGATACCACCATTTCCACATCCAATTTCGCATACGTCCGGGAGAAAATCGTAATAGTGTTGCGAAAATCCGTGCAGGTAGCCCCATTGCCATATTATTTACAGTAAGTTAGACAATTTTTCCTTTATGGAATCCGTACCTAGGCCTTGGTGCAGTATCTGTTCCTCCTGCCCACAATTCCCAGGTCTAGTTGTTCCCATGTAGTCATATCTTGGTGAAAAACCACGCTCCAACAGCCATGTACCAAAGCGAATTCCCAGCCCAGTTCTGGAATTGAGACTTTCTATTACCGTTACAAAAGGAGAACTCCCTATACGTTGCATCATTTCTTCATCTACAGCATTCAAAGTTACCTTGTTGATTAATCCGATCTTGACTCCATTCTCCCTGAATTCTTCAACAACATGTAGACATCTGTGCAACATGTCTCCGTAAGAGACAACCCATCCTGCTTCTCCATCCCTGATAACTTCATCAACTCCTGGAGTGAATTCGTATCCACTGCCATAGTAATCTTGTCCATTCTCATCGAATATAGCCGGAGTCTTAGACCTATTCGAAAATACGAATCTTATTCCATGATCATGAAATATTCTCTTGATTACAGCATCCATCTGGTTGACATCAGCCGGAAAGTAGAGCCCCGTACTGCTTCCTTCTTCCACATAATTGTCAGCAAAGAAGTTGTTAAGTCCAAAATGACAGGTGTTGTCCGACATATTGTCTACGCCAGCATGTGAGAAATGCGCTAGCACATTCGCCTCATTCAATCGAGACATAGTTATCTCAGAAATGACCATCTCCATGAATGCCGAGAAAGTCGCAAAAATCCCGAGATTTCCTTCTTTGGAACCAAAACCGGCCGCCGCCAGATAATTTCCTCTTTCTTGAACGCCTGCACTGGTGAAACAATCCGGGAATTCTTCCCTAATAGCCGTCAAACCTACAGATCCTTCCAAATCCGAATCAAAAGCATGTACCCGTCCTCTATCAGTTTCTGTCATTTCCCTAAGAATATTTGCTATAGATGCACCAAATTGTTTCCGACAAGCTCCCTTTTCTCCAGAGCCTTTGAATTCCATTGCAGCCATTCCGCTTTTGGCCGCAGCAATCTCTTCAAGTGTCTTAACCGCTTCAGAATGCCCTCGTTCCGCCAAATATTTCACTCCAGTATCGAAGGGAATCACATCATGCAAGTTACTCGTACCTTCCAAATCAGGTATCCCCGGCCCCATCACTCTCTTACAAATTACAGCAGCAGGACCATCAATCTTCAAAGATGCAACAATGGAATCGTGGACCTTAGCGTAGTCTTCTCCATCGCATGTAAAAGTCTTGAATCCGTGACCTTCCAACGTTTTACCAACATCAAATCCAGACATATAATTCTCAGGATGTCCTGCAATCGTCACGTTATTATCATCAATAATCCATTTCACATTCAGGTTATTCGCTACAGCTAATCTTGCAGCTTCAGCATCGTTGCCCTCCATCTGGGAACCATCTGACCCGAACATCACCACAGCTTTCTCAGGATTTGCCATAGCAACACCATTGACATGTCCTGCAGCATGACCCAATCTTCCTGTAGAAAAATCAATACAATCCAGAAGTTCTGGTTCAGGATGTCCAGCTAGTCCCGATCCATATTCTCGATAATGCATCAATTTTTCAGAATCAAGTTTTCCTCTTATTGCGCCTCTGACATATTGCAGAGCCGATCGGTGCCCAGCCTCATCAAATAATTCATCATGTATTGGAACTCCTCCATCTCTCAAGGCATCTACGATTACAACTTCTGGAACGATATCGTATGGCCCACCAGTGTGCCCACCTATCCCTTTAGCTCTTGCAAAGGCAGTGGTCGCTACAATTGCATCTCTTGTAAGTTCTATGTTTTTTGTTAAAGTATCAATGTCACTGCCTGATAGTTTCTCATCGAGGCTAAAATTCAATTTTACAAACTTATTGATATCTATTGGAAAAGCCATTGCCGCAGCAGCATAGAAAGAGGCCTTAAACTTTCGGTATAATTTAGTCTGCTTTCAAACTAAGTACGTCAGACTTTCCTTCTTTCAATATGGCAACCATCGAAATCGGGAATGGCTTACCACAAGCAGCCCCCAACACAGAATTGTTTCCCTTAAAGGAGTGTACTGCAGTTTCCCCACTTCTAGCTACCTCTGCAGTATCTTGCGGACAGTTGGAAGCTATAATCACCAATTTTGCTTTCCCAGATTCCGCAGCCTTACAAGCTTGTTTAGAACCAACATGAACTTCCCCACTATCGATAGCAAGCCTCAGAGATTTGTTAATATCCATCTACTTTTTCCCCTTTGCTTTCTTCTTAGGTTTGTAAATTGCACTTACAGCACCAGTACCAAGATGGACTGGCTGTCCAACAATAATATTTTCAGCAACTCCAGTCAATACATCAGATTCTCCAGTTAGACCAGCTTGTAACAAGTGTGTAGAAGTAATCTCGAAAGCGGCACGTGCCAACACAGACACCTTTGCACCAGAAATACCGTGCCTTCCAATAGCTTGTATTGAACCTGTATTTGTCATCACATCAGACACTAGCATGTTGTGGCGGTGATCGACAGATAATCCCTGTTCCGACAGTGTTTTGTGAAGTTCAGTAGCAATAGAAATTCTCGCAGCCTCTATACCCAGAACTTCAGCTACTTCGTGTATTGAATTCGTATTTGTTCTTGTAGGATCCACACCATCCACGTCCAGAATAGCCTTCAAATCAGAACCTTCAGTAAAGATGACAAATTCGTCACCCTCCTTCCTTACAATCGCCCTTTTTATGTTCCCAATACCATCTACCATAAGGTGGCTTATTTTATCTTCAAGAAGATAGAGTTTCTTGAATGAAACGTCCTCCTCCTCAAAAATTATCATTCCCTTTTCAATAGTTATTTTGTGTTTAAGTCTTCCTCTCTTCTTGATTCTTGCACCTAGTTCTTCGATGGAAATTCCACGCGCCTTAAGAATTTTCATATCAGGTTCAACTAAGACTCTTAGGTTCGTAATATCCGTACTTATATTTGCCAGCTGAGACACAGACTTTGCTTCAATCAGCGAAGCAATCCCAAGAGCATCATTCTGCTTGTTTGATATTTCAGGATTTAGATAGACTTCCATAATAGGAGTCTTTGGAACTCTTCTCGCATCTACTATCTCTATAAGTCTTGGAAGTCCCAATGTAACGTTCATTTCTGCAACACCTGCGTAGTGGAAAGTACGCATGGTCA
>CAZMPT010000034.1:3851-5119 GCA_964568285.1 uncultured archaeon
CCCAATGTAACGTTCATTTCTGCAACACCTGCGTAGTGGAAAGTACGCATGGTCATCTGTGTTCCAGGCTCACCGATTGATTGGGCTGCAACAACCCCGACAGCTTCAGTAGCATCGACTCGGTTACGCGTGTATTGTTCGATTGCCCCATCGACAACTTTCTCAAGTTTCTTGCCTTTAATTCCGCTAGATATGCATTTTTCCGATATTTCTCGAACTATTCCTTGCGGTAATGAGCTACCTTTTTCCGAGGACATTTCAGCAATTTTCCCTTCAAAATCTTCGAGAGCTTTGAATTCTTTCACTAAATCTTCAATAGCTTTCTTTTTCAGTTTGTTCGTTTCAGCTTGACGGGCTATTTCTTCAGAGTATCTTTCTGGCAATTTTTGGCTAAACTTCGCAGCCATAGTGCGATATTTGTTGACCTTTCTAAGTCCGTCGTCTTCTTCGACTTCCTTTTTGTCATCAGTTATGGTTTTTTGTACAGGTTCTTGGAGTTCAAGAGCCGCTGCTTCTGCAGATTTTTCTCTAAATTTAGCCATTTTTGCTACTGGAACACCTGCAGCTCTCAATTCATTATCCGTTGCAGTTACAACCTGTGAAGCTAGAAAAATACCATGGGTGTATAATCCCAAAGAGACTTTTTCACTGAGACCCATATCAGTGTACAATTTAACGGCAAACATTTTTTCCTGCTCGAATCTAAGCCTTTCTCTTTCAAGATCCAAAGCATCTTCGATTTGTGTGTAATTTCTAGCAGAACGCACCTGCGTCCCATCCATCTTGTTGAATTCTTCTAAACGTATAGTACGTGGTAATTCGATTAATCGTTGAATCCGGAGGAATGTAACATACGGTTCTTCTGTGTGAGCAGGGAGAAGTAATTTTTCTTCTTCAGGCACATTTGGCCTATCAAAGGAAACAACTTCAGATATTACAGATTGATAGCATATGCCTCTGCTTTTGAGATAAACATAACCGTTGAATGGGTAACGGAATTGCTTAGAATTTATTGGAAATGCAACTCCCAATAGTACTTGCCCTTTCTTTGATATGTGAGACTGCAACCCTTCAATAGTATAACCTTCAGGCAAAGACCAGATAACACCTAGTTTCTTCTCAACCCTTTTAAGAGCTTGATCAGCTGAAATCGGCCCATCATGAACATCTCCTTGTTCAATTGCTCTACGAACTATTTCATCTCTATCAATCTTTGAGTTCTTAGAAACGTCTATTAATTGTAGCATTTCCTTGTAATTGAAGTTCTT
>CAZMPT010000034.1:5219-10181 GCA_964568285.1 uncultured archaeon
GTGGTACAACCAGTTTCCATCAAAGCACCTACGGCTAAACGAGTAACTTTGTCGATAAAATCTTTAGCTGCATTTGCCCCTTTTAGTCTGGAAATTTCCTCAAGAATTCTACCTTTGAAAGCAGATATAGAATTACCATCTACGGGCCCAGTTAACATCTGACCGTTTACAATTTCCACAATCATGTCCAATTCAGCATTCTCTTCAGGTGTTCGGTCGGCAAAATATACGGAAGCATTGTATTTCAGATTCATATCATCTGGTAGAAGAACAGAGAAAATCTGTCTTCCAGACCAGCGAGCTCCTCCTTTAGCTTTAGGATACTCAGGTTTTGGAAGGCTACCTTTGTGATCTACACGTGAAAGAATTCTAACAGTTTGATCAATGTCATAACTGGCTTCACCATGAGTAAGCAAAAACATACCAGTTATATGATCATGAATCGCTCCAATAACAGCTCCACCGAACCTTGGTGAACGTATGTGTTCTTGGACGCGCATCAATATTCTAGCCTCAGCCCGAGCCTCTTCAGACTGTACAACATGGAGATTCATCTCATCACCATCAAAATCTGCGTTGTAAGGTGGACAGACACACAGATTGATTCTGAAAGTTTTCCCCTTCATTATACGAACCTCATGCGCCATCATTGACATTCTGTGAAGGCTAGGTTGTCGATTGAAAAGCACGATATCTCCATCCATCAGATGTCTTTCAACTATGAAGCCAGGTTCCAATCGATCATGATTGAATTCCCAGTTCTCATCAGTAAGTTTGACTCTTCGACCATCGGGCCTAATCATGTAATTTATACCAGGAATATACTGTTCTGGATCGGAAGGAACGAAGTTTTCCTTGATTAGATTCCTCATAAATGCCAAATTGTGAATATTAATTCTTACAGGCACAGTCAATTCACGTGCAGCAATCTCCGGAACACCTACTTGATTTATACTTAGGTAAGGGTCGGGAGTGATAACTGTACGAGCTGAGAAATTAACACGCTTTCCTGAAAGATTCGAACGGAATCGCCCTTCTTTTCCTTTAAGACGTTGAACAATAGTTTTCAAAGGCCTTCCGGAACGGTGTCTAGCAGTGGGAATGCCTGCAGTTTGATTGTCGTAATAAGTAGTGATGTGATATTGCAACAGTTCCCATAAATCTTCTACAATCAATTGAGGTGCCCCAGCATCACGGTTTTCTCTTAGACGCTGATTTATTCTTAGAACATCAACAAGTTTGTGTGTAAGGTCATCTTCGGATCTTTCACCAGATTCTAAAGTAATCGATGGTCTCATTGGAACAGGCGGTACAGCTAGCACAGTCAGAATCATGTATTCCGGCCGAGTAACCTTAGGGTTGAACCCAAGACACAGAAGATCGTTATCAGGTATCTTTTCCAAACGCGATCTAATCTCTTTTGGAGTTAATTTTCGTCCTTCTTCACGGAACGTAGTTGGTTTATCAAGAGTCACCTTGACTTTTTCCTCGCCACAATGTGGACAGGATTTTGACTTTACAGCTTCACGAACTGCCCTTCTTGATATTCCACCAATTGCAACAGTCGTTCCTGCATCAGAATCCATTAGTTCTTGAATCTGTTTATTATAATGCTCAATTCGATCCTGCGTTAGCATTATTCTTCCTGAGCTTGGGTGCGTCGCATTCAGAATGTCCTTTAGCGTTTTTGAATATCCAGCATGTATAACAGGCATAGCCAAATCAATATGACCAAAATGTCCCGGATCCTCATCCATTTTGCGTCCACTGGTTTTACATCTCAGCCCTGGTTCAATTACACCCATATGAAGGTCCATAAGACCCATTGGAATTGGGAACCCGTCATCATCATAAGTATCTGCAGTAATCACTTTGGTGGCAGATAGTTTGCGAACTTCTTTAGGCCCCATCAGTGCGAATTCAATCTCTGCAATTTTCTTGGGTATCATCTCCCTCATGATAAATCCTCCAATTTCAGTCTGGCAGCTATACCCAGCGATTTCAATTCCTCTAACAGGAGTTTGAAAGCATAGGACATAGTGACAGGATAAATGGAAGTATTGTCTCCCATTGGAGAGGTCAAAACCCCTCTACGGTCAAGATAACCTATGTGTCCGGATTGACTGTCCACAAATTGAACAGTCTTATCACTTTCATCCAACAGTCGATCTTTGATGACCATTGATGCGCCGTGAGCAATTAGGCAGTCACGCTCCATCTCTCCAAATCTCAATCCCCCCATACGAGCTCTACCTTCAGTAGGTTGCCTTGTTAGAAGTTGTACTGGACCTCTTGATCGTGCATGCATTTTCCCAGAGACCATGTGATGTAATTTCTGATAGTAGATAACTCCAATAAAAATTTCTGCATCTATTCTCCTTCCAGTCTGACCATCATACAACACTTCTCTTCCACTATGTCTGAATCCAAATTCAGCTAAGCTCGATCTAAGATCATTTTCTTTTTCACCAGAGAAAGCACTTCCATCAACAGCTCTTCCTTCCATACTTCCAACTTTACCACCAATCATCTCTAGAACATGAGCCACAGTCATACGTGATGGAATTGCGTGTGGGTTGATGATTAGATCAGGAGTTATTCCTTGTTCTGTAAACGGCATTCCTTCTGGAGGCACCATGTGTCCGATGACTCCCTTTTGACCATGTCGGCTTGCGAATTTGTCTCCCATTTCAGGAATTCTTTGATCCCGGACGCGTATTCTTGCAATCCTTGAGCCATTCTCCGTCTCTGATAACATAACAGAATCAACAGTTCCCTTCTCACCATGCCTTACAGTAAGTGAGGATTCTCTGACTTTTTGTGGACTTAGGAAATCCGTTGGTTCAGATAAGAAACGTGGAGGACTTGTCTTTCCAATCAAAACTTCTTTTCCAGAGAGATCAATTTCAGGATATATGAGTCCGTCATCTTCAAGATAGAAGTAAGCTTCTTCTGAACGAGCACCCCTAACATCAGGACCCGGTATGACAAAACGATCTTCTTGACCACCAGGATATCGTCTTTCTTCAGACATGTAAGTCCTTACGAATGTCGATCTGCCCACACCTCTATCGATTGATCCCTTGTTGAATATCAGAGCATCTTCCATGTTATAGCCGTGGTAAGACATTACGGCCACAACCATATTCTGGCCGGCAGGCCGTGTTCTCAAAGTATTGTATTTCATTGCTTCCGTTTGAAGCATAGGTCTCTGTGCATAGTGAAGCAAATGGCCACGAGTATCTGGTCTGATTCTATAATTTGCCTGCCCCATTCCAAGAGATTGTTTGGACATACCTGCACCCATTGTACAACGAGGCGATGAGTTGTGTTCAGGGAAAGGAACATTGGACGTAGCAACACCCAATATCACCATGGGATCAACTTCCATGTGAGAATATTTGTGAGTCTTTTTATTGTTCTTCAAGTCATTTGCGTTCAATGCAATTAGACAGTTTTCTTCCTCTTCCGCATCGATGTATTCAATCAGCCCTTTTTCCAACAAGGTTCCCCAATCGAGTTTTCCTTGTTGAACAGCCACTACGTCACGCTCTTTTATCTTCAATTTATTGTTTCTTTCGACAACTAATAATGGCCTTCGAATTCTGCCTGGATCACTGTTGATGATCACGTCATTCAAAGATCCATCATACCTTACATTGACCACGTTACTAATCATGTTCTTTCTTCGGCGTTGTATAATCTCAGCTACCAAATCCTTTGGTGCTTTGTGAGTTCCAATTAAGTCTCCATTGAAGTATACTTTACCTTGCTGAGATTCGCCCTCTACTATAGGCTGAATGTCTAGTTCATCCAGAATCTCTCGGACATTGTTATCAGGCAGGTTCTCTGAGACGTCAACCATCAAAGCCAAATTTTTGACCAGACCGCAATTTTGTCCTTCCGGAGTTTCATTAGGGCACAATCTACCAAATTGAGTAGGATGCAAGTCACGAGCCTCAAAGTGAGGTTGAGACCTTGTTAGTGGAGAAATAACTCTCCTCAAATGTGAGAGAGTTGCCATGTTACAAGTCCTGTCCAATAATTGTGAGACACCAGCTCTACCTCCTGTCCAATTGCCCGTTGCCATAGCATGCATAATCTTGTTTGTCAAGACATCTCTTCGAACTGCGTGATGAACACGGTTTTCTTTCCTCTTGGAATAAGATCTTTCCATTTGATATTTCATATCATTTAGTAAAGCTTGAAGCCCGGAACGGAAAAGTTCTTCCATTAAGTTTCCAGCCAGTTTCAGTCTCTTGTTAGCATAATGGTCTTTGTCATCCGGTTTTCTTTCTCCTTTGTTGAGTTCGAGAACTTCTCTTGCCATGCGACCTAGGAAAACAGCTTTTTTCAGTCTAGCTTCATAATTGGTACTTAGATGAGGAAGAAGCGTATTGTCGAGTATATAGTTGATTCTCTTTTTTCTATATTCTTTGGATTGACCAGCTGCAAATCTTCTTTCTAGATACTCAAGAGCTTCCTGTGTGGTGTATATCCCTTCACTGCTGTGACTTTCTTCGAGATTCGCTAAAATCAGATTTTGCATTTGAGAATCATCAGTTATGGCTTGCATGATGTCATCTGCAGATTCCATTCCTAGAGCCATCATTAGAATAGCAAGCGGTACCTGCCCAGAAGCAACAGGTATGGAAACCTGAAGAATCCCGTCCTTTTTCTTCTCAACAACAGTTAGTGCTCGGAACCCCTCCCTTTGTGAAAATACCTTTGCCAATTCAGTCTGTCTCTGGTAACGCTGTTCACTTTCTACCATAACTCTGTTAGGGGCCAAATCTTCCAAGCAGACTAACACTCTCTCAGTTCCATTGACTATAAAATATCCACCAGGATCCTGAGGGTCTTCGCCCTTTTGTTTCAGAGCATTTTTATATTCTTCATCACCAGAATCCTCTCCTGTCAGGTAGTTACGATGTAGGTTACATAGAATTGACTTAACCATAA
>CAZMPT010000035.1:0-9959 GCA_964568285.1 uncultured archaeon
GGACTAAGAACTAATTCAGCTCTATTCGATGCCATTATATTCATCAAATTCTTCTTTGTATCTGTCCCTCCAATGATTGCAATGACCATTCTAAGTCTTGCCATAAATCACAAACCATCAGTTATATTGATTGCACTTGCTTCGATATGCGGGATTTTGGCCTTTATGAGTATTTTCTTTTATAACAAAATTGAATCGAAGTGGAAAACTGAAGCTTTTGATTAACTATCTATATTTTCCATTTCGCGATGATCATCTGTCGGTATAACTTTCAATGGACCACCAAAATCTTTGGATAGATAATTTTCATTTATACGTGAGAGTGAAATTGCCAATGCTGACACTTCAGAATGCGGTTGATTTCCTATCGACAAATTGTAATCCGAATGCTCAAAAACCCAAGGAGGAACCTTCTCAGCACCTACAATTAACAATAATGGGATTTTTTCCTTCTTTAACTCTGTCTCAAAATCTGAAAACGGCAGGCCAAACATAGTCAAATGTACTATCTTCCCTTCCCAATTTTTCACAAGTGACTTAGGATTTGAAAGTGATTCTATTTCAAAATCACCACCAAATTTTGAAACGACACCCTCAACCGTACTTATGACACGACTGTCAGGTTTTGAAACATAAATCCTAGAGGCGCCAAATGCTCTTGAAGTTAAAGCCACATGAGTTGTTATTCTCTTATCACGTTCAGGCCGATGACCAATTCTCAAAACATGAAATTGATTCATTTAGATTTTTCTATTCGTCGACAGGTGCAGAAGTCTCTTCAACTCTTTCACGGATACTATCATGGACTAAAAGTCCAATGAAAGCCAAAATTATGCCTGAAAGAATGTACTGAACATTATTAGAATCAAAATTGTCCTGAACAAATATGTCATTTACAATTTCAATGATGCCTGCTGTAATCAATCCCATACTGGACACTGTGAAAATAAATCTTACAATATTGATATTGAAAACATTATCACGAAGATATGTATCAACCGTACGTGACACCTCTATAACCACCACGGAAGCTAAAAGAAGAAGAAGCACACCATCCAAAGATAAGAATGCTAACACCATTGCCAAAATTCCCTTCTCTGATACTTCCTGCATCTGATCCAGACCTCTCGTTATTCCAACAATCATAAGCAAAGCTGCAATCAACCAAGCATATGAATAGAAGGAAACGCGTTCACTCGTAACCGTTAGTAGTTCAGTATAGAAACTCCGGAAGCCTTCTTCCCAACCGGCAACTTTAACAAGCATATACCCACCAAGAACAACCCATATTGCTCCCGATGCAATCGATTCCAGTTTAAGCCAAATCAATAAACCATAAACAAATGCAACTAAAGCTATTGGAAATATGAACTGTCTTTGGATTTTCGGATCTTCCATTTTGTGAACTATAGTATAGAGAGTATCCTCAATAGGTCTTGATTGCTGAACTACAACCATCCGAGTTGAATCAATTCTCAAACGTGAACGAATTATGGGCTCTAATTCACGGTCTTCGGCCCCATCGCTAACTAGTATCGCTCGAGTGGCCTTAGTCTTTACAATAACTTGGTCCAGAGTATTAGCAATTTTCATATCAGATTTGGTGCCAACTCTAACATCTCCACATATTGTGACTATTTCTACATCTTTTTCATCTTTAACCAATTGGTCATAAGTTCTAATTGCAGCTAACATAGTATTTGTGTCGCTCTCTTCGGGATCTGACAGACCCAATTCCAACGCTGCCTTGACGTTAGGTTCTCTCCCAATTACCGGGCTCCGGATTCCCGTCTTACGGCCCAAATCGTTGTCCCTATCTATGGCAATAACCAATAGCCCCATAGTTACGACCCAGTTATCGAGTATTTAATTGTTACTTTCGCACCATTCTTTAAATATTAGCATTTATGACGCCAAATCTACCTCTAAGGTGATATATGGCTGAGTTCAAAACCGTAATAGCGGATCCTAAAAGCAAAATGGCCTATCAAAAGGTCCTATCTGAGGAGAAATCCAATGCTCTTGTTGGTAAGTCTGTAGGAGAAGAAATTGATGGGATTTTCCTTGACCTCCCAGGATACAGACTAAAAATTACAGGCGGATCTGATGGTTCAGGTGTACCTATGAGGGGAGATATTATGGGGAATCAAAGAAGAAGACTTCTTATGACGAATTCAGTGGGTTTCACCCCTGTAAAAGATGGACAACGTAAGCGTAAACTTATCAGAGGAAAAAATCTGAGTGGAGAAATATCTCAAATTAACCTGAAGGTAATTGAGTACGGACCGAAATCTATAGAGGAGCTGTTTAAGCCAGAGGAGGCTTAACACTGTCTGTAGCCCCTCAACCCGAAATCAATATCGGTATGGTAGGGCATGTGGACCACGGAAAAACCACACTAACTCAGGCTCTAACTGGAAAATGGACGGATCAACATAGTGAAGAATTGAAAAGAGGGATTTCAATAAAGCTTGGTTACGCAGATGCCAATTTTTATCGTGTAAAAATGAAGAATGGCGAGATGCATTATACTTCAGAACCTGACAAAAAAGAATTCAAAGGAGGAAAACTGGAACACCTAAGAACAGTTAGTTTTGTTGATGCACCAGGGCATGAAACGTTGATGGCCGTTATGTTGAGTGGCGCTGCGATAATGGATGCGGCCATATTGATAATTGCTGCAAATGAAAAATGTCCTCAACCTCAAACCAGAGAACATCTCTCTGCCCTTGAAATTATGGGATTTGACAACTTCATAATTGTCCAAAACAAGATAGATGTTTGTACCAAAGAGAGAGCCATGGAATCATACAATGAAATCAAAGACTTCCTGAAAGGTTCTCTTCTTGAGAATGCACCAATAATACCTGTCTCTGCACACCACAATAGAAATATTGATTTACTGATAGAAGCAATAGAAGAAATGTTCCCAACACCAAAAAAAGACCTTAAAAGTGACTTCCAAATGAACATTGCCAGATCCTTTGACATAAATAAACCTGGAACACTGCCAAAGAATATCAAGGGTGGAGTACTAGGTGGTACTGTAAGTAGAGGTCAAGTAAAAGTTGGAGATAAATTAGAGATTAGACCTGGGAGAACTACAAAAAAAGGAATGGAACCCATAACTACTGAAGTAGAGAGTTTGCACAGTGGAATCTCTAGAAAAAATCTTGGACCTGGAGGATTAGTCGCTATAGGTACTAGTCTTGATCCTGCAACAACAAAGTCAGACTCATTATTAGGTAACGTTATTGGTAAACCTGAAAGTTTACCACCCGTTTGGGATAAGCTCGAAATAGAGACTGAACTTTTAGACCGAGTAGTAGGTACAAAAAATATCCAAGATGTTAAAGAATTAAAAACAAAGGAACCCTTAGTAATCACCGTAGGTACAAGAACCAGTGTCGGAATCCCCAGTGCTGTAAAAGATAATATTGTAGAAATGAAACTTTCAATTCCAGTGTGTGCTCCCGTTGGTCAAAGAATAGCCCTGAGTCGACAAGTTGATGGTAAATGGCACTTGATAGGTTACGGAATTATTAATTAATGAAAACTGTTTTAGTAGATACGAATATTGTACTGTGGACATTCAATGGAGGACCTGACTTCATAGAAGCCATAAAGAATATTGCACCAGGTTACGAGATAGCTGTACCTGAGTGTGTCATAACTGAACTTGAAAAGCTAGAAACTAAGGAGTCTATAGCGGCACTTGCATACTGCCAAAACATAAGAACTGTCGACATTGGCAACGGATATGCAGATGAAATGTTAATCAATGCCTCAAAAAAAGGATATATCATAGCAAGCAACGATAAGGAGTTACTAGATGAACTGTCGAAAAGAAAATTTAATGCGCTGAGAATTAGAGGTAAAAACAGATTAATATCAACTGGAAGTGAACTGATTTGAAAAAGGAAAAAATACCTGAATTAACAGAAATAGCGCTCGAAAAAGAACAGATTAAACGAAAAAAAGAGTTGATGTCTAAAGAAGTTGAGCAGATTCAAATTAATGATGATATTACCAGACTAATTGACTCTTATGCACATTCTAGCTTTCAAGCGAGGAAAATAGGCCAAGCTGCCCGATTATACCACAAGCAGGCACTTGAAGAAACCGGAATAGTGTGGGCATTAGCAGGTAGCCTATTTGGAGCTGGACTCAGACAAATTACTATTGATGCTATACGAAACAACTTAGTTGATGTTCTAGTCTGTACTGGAGCTTTATTCGAACAAGATATGTTAGAAGCACTTGGTCACAAACATTACATTTGCGATGTTAATCAAAATGATGCAGAATTGCAGTCTCTCGGTCTCGACAGGGTATATGATCATCTTCTAGATGAAATGGCACTCAGACAAGTTGATTTAACATACAAAAAAATTGCGTCTGAAATGCCTGAAGGCTATTATTCAAGCAGAGAATATATGAATTATGTGGGGAAATGGATGGCTGAATCGGCCTCAACAATTGATAGTGTTGTTCAGGCAGCATATGAGGAAAGAGTACCAATATTCATTCCAGCTATAAATGATTCATCAATAGGTATAGGAATAGCAATGCATCAAAATTCAACTGGAAGAAAAATAGGGATAGACTCAATTAAAGATTTGAAAGAAATTGCTTATTTGAAGAGTAAATGTGGAGATACGGGAATTGTTGTTGTCGGAGGAGGAGTACCAAAGAATTACGCCCAAGATGCAGTAGTTATGGCCGAGATGTTAGATTATGATGTCAATAAACATAAATTTGGAATACAAATAAGTACTGCAGATGTAAGAGATGGGGGGCTCTCTGGATCCACTCTAAAAGAAGCAATATCTTGGGGTAAAAATGACAAAGAAATAGATGAAGTCATGGTATGGGGAGAAGCAACCGTTTACTTTCCATTGCTAATAGGATATGTCACCCAAAAAATGAAAAACCAAACAAGACAAAACCGAAATTATAGTGATATTTTTGAATCCAAATAATATAAATACGATTCTGATACAAATTGATAGAAAGGATATAATATGAAGAAAGGGTACAGGCAACAATTACCAGATAGAGATCCACAAGAGACTGAAGAATGGATAGATTCAATCGACTCTATAATAAATATAAAAGGACAAGAAAGGGCAAGATATCTACTGCACACTCTAATCAGGGAGGCCAGAGACCGAAACATAGCAATACCTCCCCTCACAAACAGTCCTTACGTTAATACTATACCTCCTGAATCTGAACCTGAATATCCTGGTGACGAGACTATTGAAAGAAAAATCAGAAGAATTATAAGATGGAATGCTGCTATGATGGTTTCAAAAGCCAATAAAAATTTCTCAGGTATTGGAGGACACATATCAACATACGCATCAGCAGCTAGTCTTTACGAAGTTGGATTTCATCACTTTTTCAAAGGTAAGGATAAAGGAATTGGAGATTTTATATATTTCCAAGGTCATGCATCCCCTGGAATATACTCAAGAGCGTATCTTGAAGGTAGACTAACTGAGGAACATCTTGATCACTTTAGAAGAGAAGCATTTAGTGATGGACTTTCAAGTTATCCACACCCAAGATTAATGCCAGAATTCTGGGAGTTCCCTACTGTTTCAATGGGATTGGGGCCCACAAATGCAATTTATCATGCTAGATTTCTTAGATATCTTAGAGAAAGAGAAATAATCGATACTACTGGAAGTCGTGTATGGGCATTCTTGGGTGATGGTGAATGTGATGAACCTGAAACTTTACATGCCTTACATTTGGCCCACAGAGAAAAACTGGACAACCTCACTTTCGTAGTGAATTGTAATCTTCAGCGTTTAGACGGGCCTGTCAGAGGAAATGGGAAAATTATCCAAGAACTAGAAGCAATTTTCAGAGGTTCTGGATGGAATGTAATAAAAGTTCTTTGGGGAAGGGATTGGGATACTCTATTACAAAAAGACGAAATGGGACACCTTCTGCGTAAAATGGAAACAACGGTTGATGGAGATTATCAGACACTAGCTGCATCCTCAGGAGACTACATACGTGAAAAATTCTTTGGACCTGAACCAGAACTATCTAAATTAGTAGAAGATTTAAATGACAAAAGATTAACTAAACTGAGGAGAGGTGGACATGATTCACAAAAACTCTATGCAGCATACAAAGAAGCTGTAAACCATAAAGATCAGCCGACCGTTATTCTTGCTAAAACAGTCAAAGGCTGGGCTCTAGGAAGAAGTTTCGAAGCCCGTAATATGACGCACCAAAAAAAGGATCTTGACAAATCAGATTGGCAATACTTTAGAGATTTACTTGAGATACCATTTACAGATTCAGAATTGGATGATATGCCATACTACAAACCTGCACAAGATAGTGAGGAAATTAAATATCTGATGGAACGCAGAAACGAATTGGAAGGGCCCCTCCCGAAGAGAAAGGTAGCATACAGTGGATTCCACATGCCAAATAAGAAGGCATTTACCGAATTTGACAAGGGGACTCCTGAGGGTCAAGAAGTTTCGACTACAATGGCGTTCGTGAGACTGTTAAGAAATCTAATTAAAGATGAAAAAATAGGAAACCTAATAGTTCCTATAGTTCCAGATGAGGCACGAACATTTGGAATGGAAGCCCTTTTTACAGAGTTTAAGATTTACAATGCTCAAGGGCAAATATACACGCCTGTCGACTCAGAATTACTCCTAAGTTACAAAGAATCTGAGAGTGGACAAATACTTGAAGAAGGTATCTCAGAAGCTGGTGCAATGAGTAGTTTTACAGCTGCAGGAACTGCATATTCCAATGTAGGAAAACCGACGATTCCTTTCTATATTTACTACTCAATGTTTGGTTTTCAAAGAGTTGGAGATCAAATCTGGTGTGCTGCAGATTCTAGAGCAAGAGGATTCTTAATGGGTGCAACTGCTGGAAGGACAACACTTAACGGAGAAGGTCTGCAACATCAGGATGGACATAGTTTACTAACTGCATCGACAGTACCTAATTGTATTGCCTATGACCCTGCCTTCGCTTATGAAATAGGTGTGATTGTTAAGGAGGGTCTTAGAAGAATGTATGATAACAATGAGGACCTTTTCTATTATATGACATTATACAACGAAAATTATCCAATGCCCACTATACCTAAAAATTCTGAAAAAGGCATAATTCAAGGAATATACCGATTCAGAGGTGCCAAAAATGCAGATGTACGTTTAGTTGGAAGTGGATCAATAATGCAACAGGTTTTGAAAGCAAGTGATATTTTGCGAAATTTTGGAATAAAAAGCGAAATCTGGAGTGCAACAAGCTTTGGAGGATTGAGGAGAGATGCACTATTATGTGACCGCTGGAATCTACTTAATCCAACCAAAAAACCAAAGGTACCATATATCACTTCAGCATTAGGTGTAGAAGAACAAATCACCATTGTAGCAACCGACCATATGAGAGCAGTACCTGATATGATTGAAAAATGGGTCCCAGGAAAGTATGTCAGTCTAGGAACTGATGGTTTTGGAAGGAGTGATACTAGAGAAAACCTTAGAAAATTCTTTGAAATGGATGCTGAACACATAGCTGCAGCCTCAATTAGTACGCTAATGAGCGAGGGAAAGTTATCGAAATCTAAGGCTGAAAATGCACTAAAAACACTAGATATCAACCCGGATGCAAAAGACCCTTCCAGAAATTAAACTTACATCATTCCTGGAGGCATTCCACCCATACCATCTCCACCGTCTCCTTCAGGTGCTTCCGGTTGCTTAGAGGCAATAACGTCATCTATTCTAAGAATCATTGTTGCCACATCAGTGGCACTACTCAATGCCTGTGTCTTAACCCTGAGAGGCTCAACAACATTGCGAGATTTCATATTGACAACCTTTCCGGTAAATACATCCAAACCAGCATGTTGATTCCTGCCCTTCTTAGTGTGTGCTTTACGCAACCCCATAACTGTGTCAATCACATCAAGGCCAGCATTCTCTGCCAGAGTATTTGGAACAACTTCTATAGCCTGAGCAAATGCCTCTATTGCCATTTGCTCCCTTCCACCAACTCTGGGTGCAAATTTTCTCAATCGGAGGGCTAACTCAATCTCAGTTGCTCCCCCTCCAGTTACTATTTTACCATCTTGAATAACTAAAGAAACAACACCAATAGCATCAGCTAGATTTCTATCTATCTCATCTACAACATGTTCACTACCGCCTCTAACCAAAACAGAAACTGCCTTAGGATTCTTGCAATCTGTGACAAATGTCATTTCATCATCACCTATCTTTCTGACTTCAACCATTCCTGCAAATCCAAGATCGTCTTTTCCCAGACCGTCTATATTGGATACTACACGACCTCCTGTAGCTTTTGCTAGGGCTTCAATATCAGATTTCTTCGCCCTGCGGATTGCCATTATATCATGTTTAGCTAGATAATGTTGAGCTAAGTCATCAATTCCCTTCTGACAAATCAATACCTTTGCTCCTGATTTCTGTATACTATCAACCATCTTCTTTATTGTTGATTCTTCTTGATCCAAAAAGGCCTGAATTTGAGATGGATCATTAATCTGAATCTTTGATTCTATCTCTGTTTTCTTAATCTCCAAAGGAGCATCAATCAATGCGACTTTGGCTTTGGATACATGTGTTGGCATTCCACTGTGTACCGGTTCCTTATCAATTATAATTCCTGAGATAAGTTCAGTATCAGATATAGAGCCTCCCTGCTTTTTCTGAATCTTGATGTTGTCTCTATCAATATCTGTTGTTTGCCCTCTGCCCTCGGCAACTGCCTTTACAGATTTGACTGTTAAGTCTGCTAAAAAATCTGCATTGGCTTCTGATGATTTTCCAGTCATAGATGTTATAGCTATCGATTTCAAAGTACCATTGTCACTACGGCGAACTGGTTTAGCAATTTTTTCTAGAACTGTGGCAGCTTCGGCTGCTGCCCTACGATATCCGTTAGAGATTGCTGTTGCATGAACTCCTTGCTCTAGAAGATCCTCGGCATTCTTCAGTAATTCACCCGCCAAAATGACTGCAGTTGTTGTTCCGTCCCCACATTCTGAATCTTGTGTTTTAGCAACCTCAACAACCATCTTAGCAGCTGGATGTTCAACTTCCACTTCCTTGAGAATAGTAACTCCATCATTTGTAATAACAACATCTCCCATAGAATCAACCAACATTTTGTCCATTCCCTTAGGACCTAAGGTTGATCTTACTGTTTCAGCTATGGCTTTAGCTGCTGCAATGTTATTCTGAGTAGCCCTACGACCACTATCTCTTTTAGTTCCCTCTTTGAGAATTACTACTGGTGTATTTCCAGGTATCATTTTATCACATTATACAATCTAAGAAGGCATTATATAAAAATAATCACAAAATAGACAAAAATATGAGAGAAAATATCACAGTTGAAGCTATTGAAAAGAAATTTACGCCATTATTGTCCAAAATTCCCCTATTCTCTAATGTTGCACCCAACAAAGAATCTATAATACTGCCGAAAAAGCCGAAAAATGCCGAAATATATAGAAAATTGATGTTGAAAGCAACATATAATGAATCATTTTGTTCAATTACTAGTATAAAAGCTGAGAAAGATAGCATGGACATTGAAACTGCAGATAATAAAGAAGCGACGGTGCCTTCCAAAGATATTCCTCCGTTGGTACCTGGTTCAACCGACTTTCTTGGGTTAGTTATCAAGACTGGCTTCGGAGAAAGTACACCAATCTCACTAGCCATTGTATCGGCTGTTGCTGCAGCAATTGATGTCGTAAAGGCGACCAAAGCCTGTTCAGGTTGCAAAAGACCAACACTATAACAAATCGCAACTAAAGGAGGAACAATACCATTTGAAACAACATTCGATCCACCTCTAGTCCCTGCATCACTCTCCTCCACACCCAAAGCCATCTTGTAGACTATTGCAAATCTAGTGGCTAGAAATGAACTGCC
>CAZMPT010000036.1:0-9757 GCA_964568285.1 uncultured archaeon
CTATCATCATTTTTTTTCGTTTAGCTTCTATGGCTGATTTTTTTCTAAATCTAAAGTCATACCCTCCATTTGCTTGTTTAACAAGAATAGCATTCTTCCATGAGTTATCATAGAGCTGATTTTTGAACATTGAAATTGGCAGTAATGATGCCAATACAATCGTTATTATCAAAGGATATTCAGGTGGTAAGAAAAACAATGCGGCCCCTAAAAGAAAGAAAAGTATTAAGCCAATAATAACAGAGAAAATCAGAGGTACTACTATGCCGTATATTCTTTGAAAATTTTTGGAAACTGGTTTGTCTCCCCTCTTATAATTGTAATTGGCTTTTAGCTCTTTTAATCTATCCAAGATTAAGCCCCAGTTCTAACGCCTAGAACGATAACTGACGTAGGCCAATCCAGCAACCAGTGCAACAACTACCAAAGCAGCTATTCTCAAAGTTGAGTTTGTTTCATCTTCTTCAGCAGCTTGGACAGAGATACTTATGAATCTATCATTGTTTTCTGCATCAGCTTCATCAATTACATTCTCAGGGTCCACTACAACTCTTAATCCATGACTTCCTGCAGTAGCTGTCCAAGTTGCGTTAACTGTGACATCATCACCACTACCATCGAAGTAAGCAGTTGTCAAGTTTATCGCTTCACCATCAGCATAGAATGCTACAGGAACATAGTGTGAACCAGAGTGGTTTACCAAATCACTTATTGTAGCCGATAGCATAACTTCATCTCCAGCTGAAGGTGCTTCTGGATTCCATGTAAGTTCACTTATCTCAAAGTCAGGTTCAGGCTGTTCAATTGGTGTAACGGTAAGAGCGAATGAATGTGTTATGTCATCAATGTTGTTGTCATTGCCATCAGACCATGAAATGTCAACAAAGAAGAATTCCCAGACTTTGGGTACAACACCTTCGTCAGGAGTAATAGATAGTACAGTCTCTACCTGAGTACCATTGGCCACACTTACTTTATTTGGCTCAAAGACAGCAGTCCAGTTAGTAGGAACTCCATCTATGTTCAAATCAAATATGGTGTTCATTTCTCCAGTTCCAGTAATATCAAATGTGAATATCGCAGCCTGTCCTATAGGTATTTCTTGTTCAGTTTTGTCCAGTGATACTTCTATTCCTCTCATTAATTTCTTTTCAATCATTTCAGTTTGAGTAACACCATCCATGCTGTCGGTTATGTTAATGCTCTTGTCCAGAGTGTAGACATAATCATCGCTACCGGCAAGATCCTTGTATTCAGCACTGAAATTATATGTTCCAGCAGGTAAAAGAATATCGATTCCGCCATCGACTATCTCAATCTCGAAACTGAAGTTAGTACTTTCAATATCTATTTCATCAAAATCAACAAATTCCGATGTTTCAGAAGACAGATAGACAGTATTGTAATTCACACCTTTTGTAAGGGAAGGGTTGAGATTTGTTGCTTCATCCAGTTTCAAATCACCTATGTTCACGTAGCTGGTACCTTCTGTAGTGTATGACCATGTTTTGTAGGTTCCAGCACTCAAATATATTTCGTAGCTACCATCAATATCGGAAGAGGTGCTTGCCTCGATTTCTTTTCCATCTATTCCCCATACTTCAAATTGTGAATTGGAAAGAAGTTCATTTGAATCAGCTTCACCATCGAAGTCACGATCATAGAACATAGTTCCAGAAACTCTCACTTTCCATTCAGCTTCACGCTTGAAAGTTTGCTCTTCTTTACCTGCTCTAACATACACAAATTGCTTATCGTATTTGAACTGATCCGCACCATCATTTTGTGTTTCATCGACTTCAATTTCGTAGGTTTTAGGTACCATTCCATTGATTACAACTTTTCCATCTTCATCAGTAACATGTGCAAAAGGACTGCCACTACTAGAAGTAAAAACAACAGTTGCTCCAGTTAATGGAACAATGCTACCAGTTGCGTTTTGGTATGTCATTTCCAAAGTTATATTGACTAATTTGGGTACGAGAACAATTTCACTGTAATAACTTTCCTGACCATTGATTTCAACACTACCTGTGAATGTCTCATAACCGTTCTCCTCGACCAGAATATCATAAGTTCCATACGGCAAATCAAATTTTCCATAATTCTCATCATCACCAAATATTCCATCCTCTGAACTGGCGACGAATACAACCCCTTTATCTGATATGAATTGAATTGTTACTGAAATATCATTGATTACTGAATTGTCTGCATCGGAAGTGATATCGCCTCTGATAGAACCTTCATCTTTTAGTTCAAGATTGAATACAGCAGCTTCATCAAGTTCTAGAAGTCCACCAAAACTGTAGTGTTTGTTTGCCTGTCCATCTTGGAATGTTACATAATAATCCCCAGGTTCCAAGTATGTTGTGTAACCTTCGAAGGTACTGGAGTCAACAGTAGTTACGTTAGCTAAATCATCAATAGGAGCAAAGTGAACCATACCTGCTCTTGGAGCTCCATCCAATTCTGTTACCCCAGAAACCCTGTATGTTAGTTCAGTATCAATGTCTCCCATATCAACCGATTCAGTACCTATAGGTATCTGCATCTGACCGTGTACCAAATATCTTCCACCTTCATCGTTCTCGTAGGAGAAAGTATACATGTAATTCTCAGGAGGCAGCTCAATCTCAAAATAGCCGTCATCTCCAGTTTCAAATGTCAGATTGTACAATGGATTTAATATCGGTGAAAATGAAAGGTCAGCATTGGGTATTCCTACACCATCATGCACTAATCTGCCCGTGGCAGTAGTAGGTATTCTTTTTGCTTCAATCAAAAATTCTTCCAGTTGGTCGAGTCTCAACTTGTCAGTTTCTGTTTTCAGATCCTCAGGACCGTAATACATATTCTCTAATGTATATCCAAATTTGCTAATTTCTATATTGTAATCACCAGCTGGCAATGGTATCTGACCTATTTGTTGTGTGGCCCAGAAATTCTTCCAACCAGAAGCTGAACTGAATTTTACAATTCCAGATAAAGTCAATATTTCACCCATGTGTTCTTCATACAATATGACCATAACATCATGCCCTGCGGTCGCACCTAGATTAACATCAGTTTTACTTCTGTCTACTTGAATACTCTTCAGAACCATTAGATTCTGTCCTTCATCTAAATAGGCTTGAGACCACACTCCATAATCACCTTCAGGCAGAGTAATATCGTATCTTCCCTCAAATCCAGTCCTTAGTTCTATACTACCAGATCCAGAATCGAACACAACAGATTTGTCTCCGAATCCTTTCTCACCAGCTTCAGGGTCGAAGACACCATCACCATTACGATCATCAAATAATACACCTTCGATAGTGTGTCCAGGCTTCATTTCGGCATTTATCAGTCCACTATTTTGTTCACTGTCAACAATTCCAAGATAGGCAAGAGTGGTTTCATTTGTTTGGTGGACAGTATAGAGATCGTATGTTCCTCCAGGTAGGACGGTCGCAAAGTAGCCACTATCAGTTGTGAAAACACTATCACTGTTTTTCCCATCAAGATTACGGATTGAGATCTGTTCTCCACTGATGGCGTTGCCATTATGAGTTAGTCTTCCCTCAAGCCTGAAACCGGGCATTAGCGTTCCATTGAAACTTCTCGAATCACCTTCAGTTAAATCGATTTCAACAGTATTGTTTGTCCAACCAGTATAAACACCCTCAGTTTCCATTTTCATAATATATTTTCCAGGAAGGAGATTACTGAAACAGAATGATACTGAGGCGTCATCAATATAATCCTCTAAACATTCAGAATTGTGATAATATGTGTTTAGGAAATTTTCTTTTGTGGTACTTCCATTAGTTTGATCTAACAAGGACACAGTAACTAATTGCGACTCAAGTCCATCATTGTAGAACTTACCCCAAACCAATCCAGATTTCAGTCCTCCAGTAATGGTAACATCTTGATTAGCTTGGAGGGCAGATGAGCCAGAATAGGACTTGAGGTGGGTATGATGGCCATTTATTTCTGCAGTAACTTCATACTCTCCTGGCGCCAATCCTTCAAATTCATAGTCACCCGCGAAATCTGTTGTTACTGTATTGACAACCCCGGACCTTATGTTAACAGCCTGCACTTCTACAAGTGGAATAGTCTCTTCATTAGCTCCAAATGAGTTGTCCTTGTCCGAATCCCAATACAATTTTCCAGATATCGATGCCGGTTCAATTTCTAAGTCTATGTTAATCTCAGATGCAGTCTGCCGCATTGCTTGCTCTTCAGAGACAATTAGATTCTCTCTAGTTGCTAGGAGGTTGTTAGAAGTTTTACGTATAATCTCATATTCAGCTTCAGGCTTTCCTATCGATACGGTCAGAGTCAGGTTTCCAGCAGGGACCAGAATACTGTATTTTCCAGAAGAATCAGTAGTAACTGTGGCATGAGGAATCTTGTACTCATCCAAAACTGTAACATTTGCATTTGCTACTGGATCACCACTTGGAGTTGATACCGTACCATAGATTGTTGCTCCATCATAGTATTTTAGAATTCTAAGTCCTGAATTACTGTGCACCATCTTGAAATGCGTCAAGTTCCATCCGAACAGTGGAGGTAGATTTTGGTCCTGCCCAATCCTTCCTGTAACGCCAGGAATTCCTTCTTCAATATCTTGTCCAATATCAACTGCAGACCATCCTATGAATGCTCGGAAGAATGTTGAATTAAGGAATTTGTCCTTGTAAACCAGAGCTTGTGATGTTACTTGGACTTCACCGTTACTTTCAGTAATAATGTCTACAGCATCTTCATAAGACACAGTCTGTCCATTAGATAGGACAGCCTGAACCTCAAAGAAATTGTTTATATCATAATCAGCTAAAGTTACTGGAGCATACAGGATACCCGTGTTTTGTGCCGAATATGGCATCAATCTCGTGTCAGCTGCGAAATAACGAATGGAATTTCCAGTTACCTGTTCGACTTCCCACATTAAGTTTGCAATTTCACTTTTTTCTATAGTCATCAATATGGGCTTTCCAGCTCTTATTGCTGCATTTTTCTTGTGTACGTCTTTATCTGTTCCATCAGCCTTCTTTGGTATGTAATCCTCAGGATTCATTATAATAGTCTCAAATTCAGTTACATTATCCTCAGAAAGATGTTCTAAAAGCAGAACACGAATATCATTGTTAAATTGGCCTGAGTCTCTATCAACTTCAGGTTCAAGTAATCTGTAAAGAAGAAGAGCCATAGCCTCATGTTCAGATTGTGAAGCAATGAAATTACCAGCTATCTGATATCCAAACTGGAAATTATCAGCAACAGTAGGGTGTTCTCCGATGTCGATTGCCCAGAACCCGTAATCCCACCATGAGATGAATCCAGGCCTATCCTCCGGCTTCAGATGGGTGTCTTGTTCAGCTAACCATCCCAAACCATCAATCCAATAGTCTTGAGGGAATGAAGGCCCAGTATTACCCATATACCATAACTGATTGTTGGTTTTGTTATACATTCCAGTAACGCCATTGGGATAAAGCGTAGTATTCGTTTTTTGATTGTTCAGATATTCATCAGGTCTCAGGAATTCATAATTTAGGAAATCATAAATTGAAATGTCATGTTCTTTCTTGTCTTCAAAAGGAACACCAGCATCGTAGCCATAGAAAGTATTCGGAAGTAAGATGAAAAGTCCAACAAAAAAGGCTACTAGCGGCCTTCTTAACTGGAATGATTTTCTCATTCCACCTAGCCTGTCACGGAATCTGTATTGATCTTCTCCTTGGGCATCCATGTGCCCAATTACCATGACCAATGCCAGAAGAATAATTGTTGCTAATATTCCTACCAAAATGCCTACTGTAAAGAATAACCATATACCAACAAATACAGACACAAGAGATAGCCAGTAGAACAGTTCTCCTCGTTTTCCCCAGAATGCTTTCCAAGCAGTAAGTATTGCAGGGAAATCTGCCCATTGAATGATTAGCCAAGTAATCCAACCGCTAATAAGTGACACAACAGGCGTTGCGTTGAAAATAAATCTGACCGCAGACTGAGCCATATAGATTGATACTAATGCCCATATCATGACGAACAGGTAGTCCTTCTTCCAGATGCTCTGGTTGAAGAGTTGATACGCCATCCAGATTATACCAAAGATTCCCAGCCAGATAGATACAGGGCCAAAGGCAAATATGAAATCAGCAAATTGTGGAGCCTGCGCTTCTGCAATCGTGTCGAACAGTTTCGTTCTTACGAAGTATCCCTGACCACTGAATAGCAAGAATCCAAGTTCCTCAAATACGTAAGTTAAGAGCAGATAAATCGCAACGGCCATTCCTACAGAAGAACCAATTACCAGAAGCCATGGAAGATCACGTGTAGTGACCATGAGTAACGAAAGAAGAACATATCCAAGAAGAATGTAAGCAGGTGCTTCCCACCAAGTTCCTACGAATCCCATTGTGTTATAGTAAGGATAGGAAAGAACAACAGGCATCGATAAGGTAACAAGTCCTAGAGATGCGGTAGTCAAGCTATCAACTCTACGGAATGCGTTGATTAGCATTTGGAATCCAAGATAAATTGCAATAATTGCCATGATATACGGGAATCCCTTCCAGCTCATTGAAATCATGGTGATTGTCATACCAGCTAATGCAGCATATCCGAGAGCCAACCTTTCTCCATTAGCGAATTTCATAACGCCTTTCTTTACTTCTTCCCAGTCACTCCAACTAGAAACCCACTTTTTGTCATTAGCAACTGTCAATGCTTTCATGAAGAAGAAATAGGCTGTTGTTCCGAATAGTATAACATACGAATCGTGGTCAGCAAGAGCCAAACTTGAGTGACTTACATGCCCTGAATTCACTCCTATAAGGAATGCACCAATCAATCCAGCCTCTTTTCCGAACTGAGCTCTTCCGATGGCATATACAGGGAAAATAATCAAGGCACCATAGAGAGCTGGCAGAACTTCCATTGCCCACCAAACAGATTCTTCCGTGGAATCAAAGAATGGCGACATCGCCAGACCAATTATGGCAATCGACCAGTCAAATAATGGAGGCCTGTTGTTATTTGCACCATAGGGATAATTCAACATAGGATCCCTTTCGAGATGCTCTCCATTTTCGGCTACATAGTCAACAACTCGCTTGTGATAGTAAGGGTCACTACCTCCAGTAAGCTCAAAACCATCTTCTGTGGCAGCTTCAAAAGTCCAAGCAGTTCTAATGTAAAGTGAGAAAAGGAAAATTGCAAGCAACATTAGGACAGTCGTCCAGTTCACTTTCTCGATTTTACGTGGTTTTACCTCATTTTCTTCAGAGCTTGCTCTTCCAAAAGCTGAAGATAAGCGAGGGCGAAAGCGACTTTTTGACTTAGTGTCACGTCTACGACGTGTTTGTCTTGCCATTGATGTTGTGTCCTTTTTGCCTCAATATGATTCTGAGACGGGATTGGGCGCCACTCGGATGGTTATATAAGGTCTACTCTAAAAATCGTGCTCAATTAGAGGGAAGAAGCTTACCTATACAGTCACCAAAACCTATTCGATAACCAACACCTTGACACCATCCTTTCAACATTACAGTGTCTCCATTTTCCAAAGCTAGTCTCTCCTCACCGTTAGAAAGTTTGATAGGGTCACTCCAACCCCAAGTCAGTTCTAACATAGATCCTCGATTGTCCTTTTCAGGACCAGATATTGTTCCGCTTGCCAATAAATCACCAGTTCTAAGGTTGCATCCAGTTATGGTGTGATGCGCTAGTTGTTGACACATATCCCAGTACAGATAATTGTAATTGCTTGTTGATATGCAGTCATAAGAATTCATTTTTTCAGTTTTGAGATAGATGCCCAGATTTATGTCAAACGTACTATCATTACTGTTCCTCAAATATTCAAGTGGTTCTGGATCCTGCTTAGGCCCGCTACATCTGAAGGGTTCCAGTGCTTCTAAAGTTATTATCCATGGAGAGACAGTAGTTGCAAAATTCTTAGCCAAGAATGGACCAAGGGGTTGGTATTCCCAAGCTTGAATGTCCCTAGCAGACCAATCATTTACAAGTGCCAGACCGAATATGTGTTCTTCAGCATTATCTACAGTTACAGTCTCACCCAAATTGTTTCCAGTTCCTACGAAGACTCCCATTTCAAGTTCAAAATCCATTCTCTTACTTTCACCGAAGGAAGGTGCAGACATATCTGGAGCTTTAGACTGACCTTTTGGCCGTATGATATCGGTTCCATTGAGAATAACAGAAGAAGCTCTTCCGTGATATCCTACAGGTAAATGCAACCAGTTGGGCATCAATGCATTCTCCGGCCCTCTGAATATCGTACCAACGTTTGAGGCATGTTCTCGTGAAGAATAGAAATCAGTGTAGTCACCGACGTCCACAGGAAGCTGCATTTCTACTTCCTCCATAGGAATCAAAGCTTTATTTTTCAAATCATCATTGTCCTTGAGTTCTCCATTTTCTTTACTCAACAATTTACTTATGACTGACCTAGTGTCTTTCCATGCTTTTCTACCCATTGACATGAAAGCATTCAATGTAGGTTCATGAAACACTTCAGTTCCTTCTACTTCCGTACCACTGAACACTCCGGTTTCATCAAGTAGTGCGAGGTCCAGAACATGATTGCCTATTGCTGTTGCGACATGCAAATCCCCTCCACTCTTTGGACAAAAAACACCAAATGGAATATTCTGTATAGGAAAATCTGAGTTTTCCTCTACCTCAACCCACGATTTTAGCTCCGGATTATGTGTTTCGTCCAATTACATCCACCCTAGTTGTTTCAAGTCATCTATAGGCTCTTGAAAAGAGCAACTGCCGTATGAGATCATACTATTTCTACGAGCATTTTCAATCTTTTCAGCATCAATTTCAAACTGTGTATCTCTATCATCTCCTACTTTCCAGGTCATAGAATTGTTTGTAAAACTAAAATTCTCTGCATTTTGCTCATCGATCATATGAGATAACAAAATGAACATTCTATATTTTTCTTGAGAGTTCGTTGGTTTTGGGAAAGTAGTTGCAAGGATTCCGGCCCCAAAAGTATTGACGAATCCGTGCATAAATTCATCATATTCCTCTGCAAAATGGCGAATTGGATGATGTAAACCGGCAGTAAATTTCATTGGAATGCCGATAATAACACAAGTTTGTATCATAGCAGCTACTTGTTCTACGCTCGGAAATGCTTCTTTGACTATTCCACCACATCTTAGTTTTATTCCTGCATTATCGAGATTAGACAGCAATTCTACAGTTGGTAAAATTTCTTTGTCCCAAGAACTATCATCTATTTCGGTTGAATAATTCATTCCAACAGGCGGTAATTCAGCAAATTCATGATAATGTGTCAATCCATTTTTATTAAGTGAAGTTGTAACTTTTTCCATAGTGCTTTTGGAAGGTGAATTTGAGGGCATTTTGCATTCCATAACATCAATTTTGATTTTATTGCCGTGTTTTTCTCTATAATCATTTATATTAGCGATATTCTGGTTAATTTTATTTAAATACTCATCGTCTTTATTTCCGCCCCCACCTAGAACAGACAATCTTAAAGGCCCAATATTGGCAAAAAGTGGCATAAATTCATCTAAATCATTTAATTTTGAAGTGTGAATTATGAAACGGCTTAACATTTGAGAATTATCGCTCTTTATCTGTGAAATGTATTCGTTAATCGCTTCATTAAGAGGCAAATCTGCAGGAGGAAAAAGTCCCGCGTAATCAATCAACCCATTCATGAAAGTTCGTAGACTTTCTTTCA
>CAZMPT010000037.1:0-9690 GCA_964568285.1 uncultured archaeon
CTGGGGCCAATTCGGCTTTCGAAGAGTTTCATTATTATGCTCCATTCCCAAGTTCAATTTCAACCTTTGGTCCTGTTCTTATTGAATGATATAGAAGCCATAATATGACTGACATAATAATTAGGACCGAGATAATGAAACGGGTTTCGTTAAGTCCAAATATGGCATACAGGAACATTGATCCGAATCCTGCTGCAGGTATGCTAGCAACCCAACTGGCTGCTATCTTGCCAAATACCCGGAAGTCGACCGATGAAGCCCCACCTGCAAGTCCTACGCCCACTACAGAACCTACAAGCGTATGTGTAGTAGAGATTGGAATAGCTAAGAATGGCATAGAGAAGATCAGAACTGTTGTCGCTGCTGCAAATTGAGCCGCAAAGCCTCTGGTAGGTGTAATATGTGTAATCTTCTCACCAATAGTTTTCATTACGCGATAACCCCAGGTAGTAATCCCAATTACAATTCCTAAACTACCAAGAAGGACTAACCAGAGAGGGACCTCGGCTTCTGGACCTAGGGAACCAGCCTTGAAGACCTGCCAGACCGCAGCCATAGGTCCAATCGCATTGCTCCTATCATTAGCTCCGTGAGCAAACGCGACGTAACAAGCTGTGATTACCTGTAACCAGACAAAAATCGTCTCAACGCCGAGGTATCCAGTCTCATCGAACTCGTACCTACGTAAAATTGCATAAAGGATGGTACTGCAGAATATGGCCAGAACCAAAGCCGCCATCAAACTATTTGCAGGCAGGCATGGTCCCAATGAATCGATGAAAGTCAAACCTTCAGCACAATCCTTTGAAGGAAGCCAATCACTAGGCAAGACATATTTGAGGGCTTTGAATTGCAATGCGAGACTTAACACAAAAAAAGTTGGGAGGGCTAGTATAGGGGCCATCCATCTTGATCTTTCAATAGGATCGTCTGTATCCAGAATCATTGTTTTTATAATGTAAAAAGTGCTATAGGCTAGGATTCCACCAAGAAGAGGTGATGCAATCCAACTGATGACAATTTGACCTACTTTAGTATAATCAATCATATCTGAATCAATGAAGAGTCCAATACCTACTATTCCTCCCACGATACTATGGGTTGTAGACACCGGAAGGCCATAACGAGTGGCCAATGTAATCCATAATGCTGCTGCAAACATTGCTGCAATAAATCCGTAGTAGAGTTCGGTTGACAACATGGCCATTTCTTCTTCAGATATGACTAGAACGCCCTTTCGTACCGTATCTGTAACCGCATCTCCTGCGAAAAAAGCACCCAGAAATTCAAAAACCGCAGCAATGATTATCGCGTTACGTAATGTCAGAGCCTTGCTTCCAACACTGGTACCCATGGCATTTGCTACATCATTGGCCCCTATGTTCCAAGCCATATATCCTGCAATCACTATCGCTAGGAAAATCATCAAATCTAATCCAAACATTATAGTGGGCTTAAACTGCCTATAAATAAATACATACTAAATATTATATATAGACTATATATATATCTAAGCACAGAGATGGACTAAAAATCATGGAAAGCAGAAAATTGCAGAAAACCGGCGGTTCTACTTTGATAGTCTCATTGCCAAAGAAATGGACGAAGAAAAACAAACTTGGTTCTGGCTCAGAAGTCAGGTTACTACAGCAACCAAACGGTACTATGACTATTGATCCTGGTCAATCAAATTTGAACAAGAAATTCTCAACCGTAAAATGCAATGATGAAAAAAGCCAGCATCTGTTCAGAGATCTTATCGGCACTTATCTGGCAGGAAGCACGGAAATAAAGGTTGTAGGGAAACCTAGACTGACTGTTAAGGAAAGAAAAACCATACGCAAATTCTCAGCAAGTGTCATCGGATTAGAAATCATAGAAGAGGAAGCTGCTCAAGCAATCTTGACTGATATGTCTAATCCAGGTGCATTGCCATTCAGAAGGGCAATCAAGAGATTGTACAGGATTGTTAGCGCAATGTACAACGATTCTATCCTTGTTCTAGAAGGTTCAGAGGACTTAGCCGCAGATGTTGTCGATAGGGACAAGGAAGCTGATAAATTACAATGGTTTATTGAAAGACAATTCAACATGATGCTTGAAGATTCTAGCCTGTCTCGACAATTACAAGCTTCTTCATTCGAAGGAGTGGTTTATTCAAATGTTGCACGTTATCTGGAGAGGATTGCGGACCATGCGTGTAGACTTGCTGAGGTAGGGTATATTGCAGGGCAAATTCCAGGAAGGAAAATGCTACCTCTAGCGAAGGAAGCTGGTGAGATAATGAAAGACGCCATGAAGAGTTTCATAAACAATAACCCACGCAAAGCTACTGTTGTAATTGATAGAGGAAAGAAAACTGTGCAAAAAGCTCAAAGGTACTTCGAAAATCGATACAAGAAAGAGATGGAACGACCACTTGAATTCTCAATAGCGATGGATGCTATTATGAGGACCATTGCATATTCGACTGATATCTCTGAAGCGGCTATAAATTATTCAGCGAAAATGGAGAATTAATGGTATCCAGACTCATACTAATGCGACATGCCAAAAGTTCATGGAAATATCATGACCTCAACGACCATGAAAGGCCCTTGAACAAAAGAGGGCGGAAAGCGTCTGTCAAGATTGCTAAGGAACTTATCAGACTAGAATGGATGCCTGACAGACTGTATTCTAGTGATTCAGAAAGAACGAGGGAAACTTGGAGCAGAATGAGCAACCATATTAAGGGTGTAGAAGTCGAATATAATCGTAAACTTTATCATAGCGGAACCAAAAAAATCCTGAAAAACATTCCAGATGAGCCTGAATGTGAAACCATCATGATTCTCGGACACAATCCCGGTTGTGCTGATTTTCTCTCTTACCTGTGTGGAGAATGGCACAGAATGCCTACTGCAGCTACGGCATTACTTACCATAAAAAATCCAAATGAATCATGGAAGAATGAATCCAACTGGATTCTGAGTGAATTACTTCTACCTCGAGAATTATAGAACTATAATATCTGTTTCAAGAAGGCCTTACTCCTCTTTTTCTTAGGATTATCAAAGAAAACATCTGGGGTTGACTCTTCCACTAAATAACCTTCATCAAAGAACATCACACGATCTCCAACTTCTTTCGCAAAACCCATCTCATGTGTAACGACTATCATTGTGATGTCTCGTCTTGCAAGATCAATCATAACATCCAAGACTTCCTTAATCATCTCGGGATCCAGTGCAGACGTGGGTTCATCAAAAAGCATAATCTTTGGGTCCATTGCCAAGGCACGAGCAATGGCTACACGCTGCTGTTGGCCTCCTGATAAGGCCGATGCATACTTGTTCTTCTGTTCAGGAATTCCAACTCTTTCCAGCAACTTAATTGCTAATTCTTCGGCTTCAGTCTTCTTCATCCCTTTGACCTTTTGTGGAGCCAGGGCTATGTTCTCTAGCACAGTCAAATGGGGGAATAAGTCAAACTGCTGAAACACGAAGCCTATCTCAGAACGGATGTGTTTTAGATCAGAAACTGTGGTATCTTCATTTATTTCTATTCCATCTACAACCACCGTACCGCCGTCATGTGGTTGGAGGCGATTGAGTGTGCGTATGAAGGTAGATTTACCTGAACCTGAAGGGCCTAAAACCACAATAATCTCCCCTTGCTTAATATCTACACTAACGCCTTTTAAAGCTTGGAAATCTCCAAAGCTGACTGTTATATCCTTTGTTGTTATAATCGAATCTTTGCTCATATTAAGTGAAGTTTCCAATTTTCTCTAAAAGTTCCGGTAATCTTACTGGCTTAGTTTCATATTCATCACAACCTGCATCCAGTGCCTCTTTGCGGTGCTCACCCATTGCATGGGCAGTCAATGCGATTACAGGAATGCTTTTTGTTTTATCATCGGCTTTTATTTCTCTGGTGGCTTCCAGCCCATCCTTCACAGGCAATCCCATATCCATCAGAATAATATCTGGCATCTCACTCTTGGACATGTCAATGGCCGCTTGACCATCCATAGCACATACGACATCAAAACCCTTCTTGACTAACCTTCTGGTCAACATGTCCTTGTTCATCTCATTATCCTCTACTAGTAGTATCTTCGTCATGCTTTCTCCTCTATTGTTTTTGGTACGATTATTGAAAAGGTAGTGCCCTCTCCTATTTTACTTTGAACGTCTATCCTTCCACCCATCAGCTTAGTAATCTTCTTGCATATGGGGAGGCCTAGGCCCGTGCCCCCATAATCCTTCGATGTCGAGGTTTCAGCTTGCGTAAATTCCTCAAATACATTTTCCAGCTGATCTTCAGTCATCCCAATACCTGTGTCCGAAAGTTCGAATTTTACCATGTTTCTAGCTTCCTCACTGATTGTCAGAGTAACCTTACCATCCTTGGTGAACTTAGAAGAATTGCTTATCATGTTGAGCAAAACCTGTTTGAGTTTGGTTTCATCATTCTTCATAGTTCCAATTACTCCGTCAAATTTTACAGCAAATTCATTATCGTTCTTCTCCACCAGAGGTTTGGTAGTGGCCTCTATCAATGAAATTAAGGCCGGTAACTCAAATTCTTCTATATACAATTCCATCTTACCTGCCTCAATCTTGGAAATGTCGAGAAGATCATTAATCAGAGTTAGAAGATGTGTACCAGAGGAATGTATTTTATCTAAATCATCCACGTAAGTGTCTAGGCCATCGTCGCTTGCTTCTTCCATTAACATCTCACTGTATCCAATAATGGCATTTAGAGGAGTTCTCAGTTCGTGGCTGACTTTAGCCAAGAAATCGCTTTTGGCCTCGCTAGCGGACCTTGCTTTTTCCATTCGAATCTGCATATCTTTCTGCATCTGGGAGATACATGAATCTATGAATTCCTTCGTCCGTTTGTGTCTTGGTTTGTTGAATAAAACTTCAGGAGGACCTTCTTCCAGTAACTGTCCTTCATCAAAGAGAATTGCACGATCAGCAACTTCCACGGCAAAGCCCACTTCGTGCGTTACGACAATCATCGTGATGTCGCGTTTTGCAAGATCAATCATAACATCCAAGACTTCCTTAATCATCTCGGGATCCAGTGCAGACGTGGGTTCATCAAAAAGCATAATCTTTGGGTCCATTGCCAAGGCACGAGCAATGGCTACACGCTGCTGTTGGCCACCTGATAGCATGGAAGGATATTTGTTAGCCTGTTCAGGAATGCCGACACGCTCAAGAAGCTCGAGTGCCACTTTATTGGCCTCTTCCTTGGACCAACCTTTGACTCTCATTGGAGACATCGTGATGTTATCCATAACTGTCAAGTGCGGGTACAAATTGAATTGCTGGAAAACAAAACCTACATCTGTCCGAAGAAAGCCTAGATCTGTGATGCTCGTATCCTCGTCAACCGTAATTCCATCAACGACTATTTCACCTGTTGTCTGCGGTTGAAGACGATTCAATGTCCTAATAAACGTTGATTTACCTGAGCCTGAGGGGCCCATGATGACCACTATCTCACCTCTTCCAACATCGAGGGAAATACCTTTCAGGGCCTGAAAATCTCCATAATTTACAGTTACATCTCTCGTTGATATAATCACGTCAGTACTCATGTTGCTTCTCCTCCACCTTCACGCACCAAACCAAGACTTTCTTCAAGACGTACTGTGACCCTCGAAAGGTAAAACGACAATAACCAGAAGACCATTCCCACAAATAGCAATGACTGTTCGTGTTGACCGATAAAGTCCCACTGTGCAGGAAGGTCCTTGGCAACTCTAAAGGCATCATATATACCAAAGAAATAGACTAAGGAAGTGTCCTTCAGCATCCCAATCATCATGCTTACAATTGCTGGTAAAGTAGTTCGTATGGCCTGTGGCAATTCTATCTGCAATTTAATCTGGTTTGGACTGAGGCCCAATGCTGTGGCCGCTTCATATTGTCCATTTGGAATTGCTTGTAGACCACCACGAAGAACTTCGGCAAGATAACAGCCAAAGAATAGTGAAAGAACTATGATAACGCGGGATGCGATGTCTGCATCCCAAACTGGATTTATCATATCAGGTAATAATATCTGGGCAAAGAACAGCCAAGCTACTAGTGGGCCAGCACGTACCACTTCAATTATGAAAACACTCGGTACAAAGAATACTGGAAGTTTGCTGCGCCTACCAAATGCCAAAGCAACGCCCAAAGCAAAGCCTATCACTATAGCTGCTGAGGCAAAAATAAGATTGAGGAATAGACCGCCCCATGCGGATGGTTTGACTCCAGTACCAAGAATAGAATTCCACCAATGGTCATTCTCAGTCTCACCAGGAGGATCAAGAATTATTATTGTTGCAATAAAAGAGATAACTGTTAAAGAAACCAAAATATTCTGAAAATATTTTACTTGGAACTCTTCAGCATCCTTATAGCGATTGTGTGTCCAGAGGAAGGCTCCGGCACCAAGACCTAAGCCCCCAATCAGGAGAAGAAGAGATCCTAGTGGGTCATACCCTCTATTGGTGACCATTTCGCCTGCCTTTGCTGAATCATAATCGGCTTCATAGACTAAAAGAACTACACAAGTTATACTGAAAATAGCATACGAAATTAGGAATTTGCTCTTTTTCTCACCCAAACTCCCGTATGCAGAACCTATAATGGCCATTAATAGGTAGAATGGGGGCCACAGACGCCAGATTTCGCTACCAGTAACAGGGTTAACAAAGTAAGGCCCTACCAATAGCATCCTTCTATTCTTCCAAATAATATTCCAATCTGTTTCAACTAGCACGAAACTTATTATTCCAGATGTCAAGGAGTAAATTACATAGAAGGAAAACAGAGTTGTTATCGTGTTCCAGAAAGTATCGAATAAGTCGTCAGAGTAAAGGTGAGCAAGATAAGCGAACAAAATCAATGATAGAATGTAAAATATTGTTGAGGACCATTCGTGTGAGAAATAAATAAACAGCAAAGCTAGTGACAATGTAGAATGAGTGGTGTATTTGTATCTAGGAATCTTTCCAAAAATTATATTCAGAATAGATTCTAGGTCAGGCCAGGCATTATCTTTCCCATCAAATATGGATTCTGCATACTTATCGAGGAACCAAGGAATTAGGACAAACACAACCATTATACATAGAAGCAATAGGCCCAAACTCAAATTTTCACCTTCGTTACGCTACTATTGATATAATTCATGATGGCTGAAATTACCAGACTCCCGGCTTGATAAGTAAAAAGAATCATGATAAAAACCGGAACTGCTTGACCTGCATTGTTCACTATAGTTGTGAATACTGCATAGAAATCACTAAATCCGACGACGAAAGCAAGACTAGAATTCTTCCAACAATTGAGATACTGATTGGTCATCGATGGAATCATGCTGCGTAGTGCCTGAGGAAGAATAACCAGTTTAAGACGCTGATATGGCGACAGGCCTAGAGATATTGCTGCCTCAATCTGCCCACGCGGTAGAGCCTGGATGCTGCCTCTTACAATCTCTGCTATCTGGGCCGCAGTATACAGTGTAAGACCAATCCATAAAGCTATGAAAACAGAGCCTACAGTCTGGCTAGTGCCCTCCTCAAATTTCCATAGTCCCCAAGATAGTTCCTGAGTAACAAGTACATCATCAACCATCACTTGTTTCTCTGTTATCAGATGAGGTTTCTCAAACGAAATAGATGAGGAAAATAAAACGACCATAATCAGAATAACGACGGCCCACAAAATCAATCGCTGCCTCATTCCTTGGCTAGAGTCATCCACTGTAAAATTATTCAATCCAGCTTCATTAAGATTGAAAACGCTCAGTGCACTAACAACTAAGGCTATTGTGCCTATAACAAACATTGAAAATGGCTCAAATGTTATTATTCCTTGAACAAACGAATTGAAAAAACTAGATATCAAAGCTACAAGACTGCCCTCTGTTTCGCCTGGTTTCATAGTGTATTTCCATTCAACTATATTAAACAGGCCATACAACAAAATTAGAACTGAAAATGAGAGCACAATATCGGCTACAATCGGTTCACTTTTTTTACCCACTCCTGCGAAAGGTCTTCTAAGATATGCGCTCAATGATGATGATTCCATTGCATCTTCATCAATCTCAATTCTCTCCGAAAAACGTATGTAAATCCGTGTCAGGAGGAAAATGGCAATGGCGAGGATGAACATTTTCATGTCCTCTATTCCATATTCTGGGAAAACAATGCCTCTATTACTCCAATAGACCCACTCAAAGAATGTGTGATCTCTAATCTCACTGAAAGGTTTGAGCAGTCTTTCACCTAGGACCACTGTGTAGAGGAAAAAAAGTTGGACCACTAGTGGCATATTCCTGAAAAAATCCACATAGGCCGTTGCGAGGCCTGACAGTAATTTGTTTCTAGAAAGGCGTGAGACGCCAATGAATACTCCCAATATCGTACAACCAAATATACTCAACAAAACGACTCGGATTGCATTGTATAAACCAACCCTGTAAAATTGCCAGCGCGAATCTTGAAGGACTGTGTCAAAAGGCCAGTCGTTACTTAAAGTGAAACCAGCCATCTCTCCCATGAATTCAAGGTCAAAATACCAAGATGAATCATTCTCTTTCAGCCATTTTATGTGTAAATAAAAATATAATATGATAGGCAAAGCAGCCAGTAATGTAATTCCTTGAATTCGTGTGTCATATTGTCGAGGAGTCAGGTGCCCTGCTGAAAGATTGTATACGCCTGTAAAAATTACTACAGTAATTGCCAGTGTAACAATTGTGGTACCCAAATCTACCGCCTCGGGTGTGATATTGAAAGGAATATTAAGATCTTGAATCCGGTCGGGAGTCAGATTAAGCAATGCCTGATTAACAAACTTTTTAGCAAGAGAAAAATAAACCAATGCACCAAACAACCAGACCAAGTGTGTTGAATACTGTGAAAGCAACGAATCAAACAATTTCCTATTCAACATAACTCTCTCCTATTCAACATAACTCTCCTGCGGCCATTGGAGGGTGCATTTTAATGTGGGGGGCCCCGGGAATGAACCCGGGTGTCCCCTTACTATCTAACGACTAATAGAATTAGTTTAGTTAGATCCTTACCTCATTGGAGGTGCGTACTGAAGTCCGCCTTCCCAATGTGGTGCGTTCTGTGTTCCAGCTCTATCAATCAAACAGTTGGACATTGTGCCATCACCATCACAGAATGATCTGTCATAGGCTTCGTAGTAGTTACCTGAGGTAGCTAGTACTGACTGCATCCAAGTTGCTGACAATGGATTTGTCTCGGTACCAAGCCCAAGTGTGCTGTTCAACAGACGGTTGAGTGCTGGATTGGATAGATCTGCTGCAGCATAATTGCTACTGTCTATTCCAAGTTCCTCGGCGGTCAACATACCGTACCATACCCAGGTCACAACATCGTTCCAGTCATCATCGTTATCACGAGTGGCTGCAGCGAGTGGTTCCTTGGACATCAATTCAGGCATGATTCCCATTGCAAAACCTGTTCCATCGCCCTGCTCTAGACCCCATTTCTGTGCGACCATTGCTGACATGTCGCCAGTCCAAGCTGCACATTCCTGGTTTGTGAAGGATGCTTTAGCTGCGTCTGCATCGGCTGAATTCACAGCGGTGTATTCTAGGTTATTGACTTCAAAGTAGTCTGCCAAGTTACCCTCTGTGGTTGTTCCGATACCAACA
>CAZMPT010000038.1:0-9505 GCA_964568285.1 uncultured archaeon
GATTCTACACATTATCTACATGTACCTAATGGAACGACAAGTGCTGAAATTATCCTTTCATATCCTCAAGTCAATACAGATTTGTTTACGGTTGCAAATTTGGACCTGACAGTTGACATAAACAGTGATGGATCAAACGATAATGGGCAAAGTTTTGGAACTAACACAAATACGAAAGAATATTCAATCAATGTTGATGATTCAAGCAGCGGGCATCTCTGGGTATTCGGTATAGAAGGAACTGCAGTTGGATTAAAGCCCACACAAGGAGCAACTTTAGAAGAATTCTGGGAACCAAGAGTACCTTACGAAATCAATGTCAGATTGTTCATGGGAGAAGGAAATCACTATGTTGATGAAAATGTGACTAACTATGGAGACTACATGTGTTCTACTGATGTAGTAAATATGAATACGCACAACCAAGCTTGTATTGCAAAATTGGAATTCGGAGAACCATCATCATCATACAGTGGAAATTACATAGAAATGATGTACCATTCCTTCAATCTTAGTAGACTCGAGATCAAGCAGGATACTCAAATAACTCAAGAAGATGGGTTTTGGAACATTAAAAATGTGGCTGTAGCTGCAGGATTGGTCGGCTTTAGTTTGGGAGGAGTAGCTTTTGTCCTATGGGCCAGACGGCCGCTCAAAAAGGATTAAAAGTGAGGTTCCAACTTTTCCATTATCTGAGTTTTAGGTAGTGCTCCAACAAGTCGATCCACCAATTGACCTTTCTTGAATATCATCATGGTTGGAATTGACATTATTCCATGCTGAGTTGCGGTATTTGGATTCTCATCTGTATTCATTTTAGCTACGACAACATTTGAATTCTCGTTTGATATCTCTTCCAAAACAGGAGCTACGGCTCTGCATGGGCCACACCAAGGTGCCCAAAAATCGACAAGGACTAAATCGTTGCCTTCGACCGTTGACTGAAAGTCTGTATCTGTTACTTCTTGTGTAGCCATTTTATTCACCTATCGACGGAGAGAACAAATAACTCCCAACCGTATATCATGCCGCAGAAGGGGCCTAAATATAGACTTTTGGATGCTAAAAGACCGCTAATTGCCATCCTTTGTTAACTACTTGGCTGATTCTTTTAGGGGCTGAAGAATTAGTGAATTTGTAATCCTTCATTGTAGCCGTCAGGCCTCGCTCATTAAGAGAAGCTCCGCACACAAAAACAGGTGCACCAAGCTCATGTACTACTCCAATGGATGTCTGTATCTCTTTGCGATAATCCTCATTACCCTCACGTAACCACTCAACACCTTCACCCTGAAGCATCAATGCTACTCCATGTGAACCATCACCTGATTGATATTCAGCCATTCTAAGTCCTTCGGCAGCACGTTTGTGATTATCTGGTCCACTGACTACGATGTAAAGGACACCTTTGGAGGACATTAGTTCTGAACAATTATCTTTGATGCTAAATCACTGTCTAAGGACAATGAACCATTTTCTGTTTCAACATCGTAGGATTTGCCATTAGCTTTCTTTACCATGATTGTACGGCCAGGAGATAAGCCAGCTTTTTCCAAAGTCTGCGTTAATTCGCTCTTTTCTAGAATGAGACGGACTTTACCTGTTTTACCTTCTCTAAAATTGGTTAAAGGAATAAAATCTGGCTCTGATTCAGAATCGACATTTATCTGGTGACAGAAAAGATCTGAAGAAGTGTTTTGTGATTCTCCTAAGAAATTGGTTAAACGATTCTCAACATCCCTTGTCAAAATATGTTCCATTCTGCAGGCCACCTCTGCAGCTTCCTCTGCTTCAACACCTAGAATTTCGGTTAGAAATCTCTGAAGTATATTGAATCTATATTCTATAACATCTGCAACACGCTGTCCTTGTTTTGTAAGATGAACACCATGATATGGTTCGTAATCTACTAATCCAATTTCTCCCAATCGTTGAATCATTTCGGTAACACTAGCTGGTTTCAGTTCAGTCTTAGCAGATAAATCTGATGTTCTGACACGCTCACCACTTGATGCTAATTCATTAATGTTTTTTATCATCATCTCAGCGCTTTCAGATAATGCATCCATATTAGTACTACAAGAACTGCCATATAAAAAATTTAGGAAACCCGAAACAACCAATCTATCGTTATATATACGATGAAATTTAGGGCAGCCTAAAATTATATATAGTGCTATTTTTTAGGCTAACCTAATTCAGGTGACTCTAAAATGGATATGGAAGCAGGATTTCTTATTGGATTTCGAGAAGCTCTTGAAGCCGCGTTGATTGTTGGTGTCTTGGTCAGTCTATTGTACAGAACTGATCGGGAGTTCATGGCTAAATGGGTCTGGAGTGGAGTTATACTTGCACTTGTTGCCAGCGTATTGACTTGGCAAGCCTTTGAGGTCATTGTTGGTGAGTTTTCAAAGAAAAATGAAGAACTCTTTGAAGGAATTCTATACCTAATTGCTGCAATACTGATTACCACCGTCATTCTGCATGTTATAGGTCATGCAACCAGAGAAGTTCTAGAAAATAAAGCAGAAAAAGCAATTGAAACACGTGAAGCGTTTGGAATTGGTTTGCTAGCTTTTGTTTCAGTCTGGAGAGAAGGCGTCGAGACGGTTATTTTCATAGGTGCGGGAACTGAAAGCAGTGAAGCGATTACAGGACTATTCATTGGAATTATTTTGGCAGTGATAATCGGTTATCTACTCTTTACTTCAACTAAGAATCTGGACATTCGATTTATGTTCAACCTTTCTACTTCATTACTCATTGGATTTGCAGCTTATCTTGTAATGAAATCCATACACGAGTTTGGAGAGATTGGATTTATGGGCATACCTGAGAGCTTTCCACTACAAGTAATTGGAGCATCAACTTACTTAGTTATAGCTCATTTTGTTTCGGAGAGGTATGGAATTTCCTTGATAGGATCTGTGACAGGGACATTCAAAGGAATGGGGAACCTGCTTGGTCTAGGAACTAAATAATCAATCCTTTTCTAAATCCATAAAGAGAGTCATCAAGAATACTATTCTTATTCCCTCAAAAACCCTGCCAAGTCCCACGAATATAGCATTGACAATAACATATCCTATATCTCCTTCCTCACCAACATTGCTTGCAACAAAATCAGCAATTAGACCTATGCCATAACTGGTCATAAGATACATAAATATAGTTATACCAACTATATTCAAGAATACACGGACAAAATTATCGTCAACAATACTTTTACTGTACATCAGACCTGAAACTGCACCTTTACCCCTAAGAACATAACTGAACTGCCAGAAATGAAACCAAACGTAAAGAACAATTCCTGGAACTATCAAAAGAGCAAAACCAATCATCAGTGACACGAAATACAAGATAGCGGTCACGGCAAACATCGGAAGCATATTGGCTCCATCCTTCATTGCCTGAATTGGTGAAAGTTTCTCGCCGTGCATTGCTGCAGCTATAACTCTAATAACTGCAATCCAAGCGATACCTGCAATTATGGAATAGATTAACCCTGAAATCAGGAACGTTATCAAACGGTCTAGAAGATCATTGACGAAATCCCAGCTAGTAGCATCTTCTGCAAAATTAGGAAGAAGTAGCTCGAATAAAGGAACTAGGATCTCTGCCACCAGAAATACAGGTATTACAATCGTTGCAATGGCTGGCAAATTCAACAGGAAGAATTTGAAGGATTCAACTAAAAGACTGAAAAATCCCTTGTTCTCAGGTTTGAACAATTCTTGAGCCTGTTCATCGATTTCCATCTCCATCTCTTCAGATTCCATTTCCATATTAGAGGATGTAAGACTGTGTTAAAAAATTGAACTCTATCAAAAAGGTCATTTAGAGTAGGTACAATGACCGTTTTCTACATGGGCTACATTCAAGTTCTTGATGACCACACAATCAATCAGATAGCTGCCGGAGAAGTGATTGAGAGGCCTGCATCTGTTGTAAAAGAATTAGTTGAGAACTCACTTGATGCAGGGGCAAAGAACATAAAAATAAGAGTTGAAGAAGGTGGTACCTCACTCATAATAGTTCAGGATAACGGGTGTGGAATGGATCGTGATGACGCGACTCTAGCTTTCGAGAAACACTCCACCTCGAAAATCCGTTCATTTGACGACCTAAATTCTGTTAGTACCTCTGGATTCCGGGGAGAGGCGCTACCATCTATTGCATCCGTTTCAAGACTTAGAATAACTACTTCAGAAAAGGGAGGCAAAGTTGGTACCAGAATAACTATTGAAGGAAATGAAGAATTGAAAGTAGAAGACCACGCAGCTCCTCAAGGAACCACTGTAGAAGTGGTCGATCTTTTCTTCAACACTCCTGCAAGATCAAAACATCTAAAGAGAGTTGCAACTGAATTGCAGCACATTGTGAAAACTGTGACCATTGAGGCTATCAGAAGACCTGATGTTGCCTTTAATCTGGTACATGGTGAAAGAAAACTGATAGACGCACCTAGTTCAGACATGAAAACCCGAATAGGAATTCTACTAGGTCGTGAAGCTGCAAAAGAATTAATTGAAATCAAAGGTGAGGAAGGAGAACTTCGGGTTCAGGGTTACCTGACACGTCCTGCTGTATCCAGAAAGACAATGTCTGGAATTTATCTCCACATCAATGGGCGTCCAGTTCAGGCCAGAAATATCTGTTATTCGATAAGGGGTGCCTATGGTAGCCTGTTACATGATGGCCATTTTCCGATAGGCGCTCTGTTTCTTGAGATACCATCGAATGAAGTTGATGTCAATGTGCATCCTGCCAAAACTGTGGTAAGAATTGCTCATGAAGAAAAAGTCAATCAATATCTGAGAAAAATCCTGAAAGATATTCTGGCCGAGCAGGCGCTGATCTCACATGTAAATCTTGATGATACCAGAACAGATTCAATATTTGGAACACCGCTAGGTGGAGTTACATCAAAAAGCAGGGCAGTTCAGGTCAATAATATCGATTCATTGCAGCAGGAATTCGAAATTGGATTTCAAGACGATGAGAATATAAAGACAACCATGCCAACAATGAGACCATTGTCACTAATCGAGAACAAGTATATTGTGGCGATGGGGATTGAAGGATTGTATATCATCGATTTTCATGCTGCACACGAGAGAGTGATGTATGAGAGGCTCAAGGATCAGGCTCAGTTCTCGAGAATAGGAAAACAAGAATTGTTGAAACCTATATCTCTGGAATTATCGAAGAGCGAGGCAACAGCCTTTGAACAGATGTTGCCACAGATAACAGATATGGGATTTGACGCGGAAAAATTTGGCCCTTCATCCTTTATGATAAGGAGTGTACCAGCCTTGTTGGCTGGTTCAGAACCTGAAAGAATCAGGGAAGCTATAGACGACGTGGTCGAGAGTGGTTCAATGAAATCAGCGGAGGAAAGACATCAGTACATGATGTATACTGTAGCATGCCATTCAGCTCTCAGGGCTGGGGACAAACTGACGATGGCCCAAATGGAATTCGTGATACGTGAAATGGAATCGATTCCGAATCCATATGCATGTGTTCACGGCCGGCCTACTGTAATGACAATAACTCCAGCTGAATTGGACAAGAAATTCAAGAGAAGTGGATTCTAATTAGAGTTTGGATTTCTTCGCCTTATGACCTTCTTGACTTTTCTAATTGGTTTCTCAGGTTCAGGAACAGACGATGACATGGGTCTGTTTCCTTCAAGATCGCCAAACTGATAGAGTAAGGCAGGAAGCATTATCACGGCAGCCACGAAGGACAATGTAATCATGATAGCCATAATCATACCAAATGTGACGAAAAGAGGCATTATTGATAACGTAAGGACCATGAATCCAACGAAATCGGTGAAGGCAGACATGGCGACGTTGTTGCCAGTCTCGTCCAGAGCCTCTGACATCCAAAGCTCCTGACTGGCATGGGGATTCTCGGCTCTGGCCTCTCGTATCCTTTGTACCATATGAATTGCATAATCAACACCCAGACCTATTGCCAAACTCGAGATCTGCACTGTGACCAGATTTATCGAGGTATCCGTCAATACCATCCCACCTCTCAACCAGATAGTTATCGCCACTACTGGAAGGATAGTGATGAAACTCAATTTTAGGTCCCTGAGAGCTACAAGGACAATGAAGAAGGCTAGGATTATGGCTACTATCAGACTCTCCTGAAAACTGTCTGTTATCTCCAAGACGTAAACATACCTTTCATAGCTGAGGCCTGCTACTTGGGCTGATACGCCATCCATCTGATTTATCTCTACAGCTGCAGCATCTAGATCCTTTTTCTGGTCCTTCATAGCACCATACATATCATCGGGACGCAGAACTTGGAACCAGACGCGGACCATTGTCAGTTTACCGTTTTCGAGGAGATAGGTCTCTCTAGCCTCCGAGGGTGAAATGTGGAATGTCCCCTCCAGATTACGGGTTCCATTTTGGTACACGTCCTCCAGAACATGATAGATATCAGCTTCAGATAGAGGAATCCCTGAGACTGGATCAATAACTGAAGGTACATAGCCACTGTCTTCGAATGTCTGGGCCAATGTCACCTGAGTACGGATAATGTATGGCAGACTCCCTAACCAAGAAGCACTGATATTGCCATCAGACAATTGAGTCTCAACAGCATCAATCGCCATTACGACCTCGTATCTACCCAAGTTATCACCCTCCACGACGTAGTAACCAGGTTCTCCTTGTTCGGTGAAGGTGTTCTGACCTACCAGTACGGTCTGAATGAATTTGGAATCGTTGTCTGCATATTCAGTGACGTCAAAGGTCGATTCCGGATTACCAAGAACTATCGGTGAAAGAATCAGAGTAAGCAACAGAAAGAAAACAAGCATGGGAATAGAACGATCTTCCATCAATGAAGACAGCTTCTCCACGCTCAGAATCTGGCCTATTCTATAGAGGAAACTATCCTCGTCAGCAATGTCACTATCCTCATCAGGAGGGAAGTAACTTCGTAGAACTGGTGCAAACACTCCCATGATGAAATAAGCCTCGATTATTCCCAAGGGACCGAGAATCCCCCACTCATACAAATCCGGAATCTCGCTCAAGGTCGCTGTTCCAAAGGCGACGACCGTTGTGAGAGTTGCTACTCCAAGAGCAGGGAAAAGTGTGACAATGGTTTCCCAAGCACCATTGATACTGGCTTCCTGGACGTCTATCGAATAACTTGGGTCTGACAATGCTAGTCGGCGCCAGCGTGTCAGGCTGTGTATGACAAAATCAACACCAAGGGCCAACATCAATATCGGTAGCATCGCTGATAATTGAGTATCCGGGAAACCAAGCCATTTGGAATTAGCAAACATACAGACCATCAATAATCCTAAACTCAGACCACTCACCAGAACATCGATGACATCTCGAAAATAAAATGACAACAAACAGACCATGAGAATGAAGGAAACGCCAACCAATGGCAGAGTGGAATTGACCTGACTGTCCAGCTCTAGGCCAAAGGCCAGATATGAGTAGAAACTTACATCCTCATCGGATTCAAGAGGTGCCTGATAGTGCTGGTCCACTTTCTGTTCCCAATATTCATAGTGCTCATGATCTCCTCGCTGGCGAGGATAGTCTGCATACAGGCGTTCAGCATTCGCTTCTCCGACCAGCATGAAACCCTTAGCCTTCCACTTTTCTCCGTCCTGTGCAAACATCTCGATATGGTAACCATCCTTGTCACGCGGTAGAACACATTCATCGGACTTGAGAACACAGAGATCAGGCGAGACAATGTTCCTGTAAGGATAACTACCGTCATCCGACCGAATATTGAAAAGGGCATTCAGGACGTAAGTCAAATCTGAGTCTGTCGCAGCGTCAAAATTTGGCCCCGTATAAGCCATACCAGAATAGACTATGTTGGGAGTAGTACCATTGGGGTCTGGATACCATGTCCCATCCAACATGTAGCTACCAAGCATGGCCTGTGAAGCATTCAGAGTGGTCATCTCGGGACCGGCAAAATATACAGGAGGAAGAGCTATGGGGCTACCTCTAATCATTGCACCAGTAGACGGATCAAATCTGGCATCCATTATGTCACGAACCGTCTCGGGCATACCCCAGATGCCAGAGGTGGTATCTCTCTGGACCTGCCAATTGAATTTCACATCAAAATACTGACTTGTCTCATTATCTGCCATCAAACTGTCATGACGGTCTGTGGCCTCTCTGAAAACTTGGGTATCCAGAACATTGTGGTCCTCGCTTTCTACACTACTCCCCATAACTATCTGGAAGACCAGCCAGTACTCCTCAGGCATCTTCTCCTCGGCTCTATCCGAGGCCTGCCACACTGGATTATCGGGATAGGAGAATTCCTCCCGTTGGTTCATTTCCCTTCCAACATCGGGGAGGAAACCTGCCATCAAGACTGAAAAGAAGACTATAAAGGCAAAAATCGTTATCCGCCAGCTATTCCGAGGTGAAATGTCTTCTAACATAACTAAATTGGTATTAATTGCGACACGAAGTGATCATATTCCTCACCCAGATGGATGTAGCATCTAATCCAAGGATAAAAGTTGCCATCACTAGATTCTACGAACTTCCAGACGTGGCCTGCACCCTCCAAATCCTCTGCAAGTAGAATGTCTCCGCGTCGAATAGTCACTTCATGCTCTTCATCTTCTTCTGCAACATCACAACTCTTGAATTCTAAGCAACCGCTCAAAGTTAGTACTAACTGCCTTCTGGGGGCTGTATGAGCTAATTTTGGCCCCTCTCCTTTCAAATTCTCTGGAACTGGTGTGAGTGCAAATTGTGTCTTTAGATCACCTGTATTATCATAGATATTCTCATTCACAAACAATGATGAGAACAAACCTACTGAACCTAGGCCAGTCTTGCTTTCCACTGGAATCTGCATCTTGGCAAATCTGGTGTGTCCACTATCATCAGTGTACATCCTGACAACTGGTATCCCCTCTGTCATAGCAGAAGGGGATTTACCCAGTATTTATGCCTAGTGTATTCTGCGGCGCAGACCAGCTGCTCCAACCAATGCTAGAACACCAGCTACGAATCCAACACTTGGAAGTCCAGATTCTTCTACTATCTCGTTCAATTGATCCTCTTCAGAACCTTCACCAACTGTAATCTTACCGACCATACCCATGGTTGCATGTGGTGCACATACGTAATAGTGAGTCATATTATCTTCAGTGAAAGTATGTCTGAAGTCCACAGTATTGGATGTGTAATAATAGGATGAAGCTGGACTGTAGAAACCGACCTCTATAGTCAGATCCATATCTGCATTATATTCTCCAATAGTCTCAATAACATTGTGAACGTCTAATGCATCTGTCCATTGCCAGCATACTGTCTCTCCAACACTTATAGTAAGGTCGGCTGGATCGAATCCGTAGCCTGTGGAATCAAGTCCAATAACATGGTCACAGTCTGGAAGCAGACCAAAGATAACTGTTACTGGTTCATCTGCAATAAACCTAGCGTTGTTACGATCTATCTCCAGATCT
>CAZMPT010000039.1:0-9436 GCA_964568285.1 uncultured archaeon
CTAACTTTCACATTGAAACGATAATAACCATCAATATCCAAACTTTCAGGATCTATACTTATCTCATCAGGAGGTGAGACAAAAGCTACGCCATAAGTCCTCACCGTTGTCTCAAGTCTAACCTCTTCACTGACTTGGGGATTCCCTGTAGATGTTACTGTGACCTTCACTATTTCATCACTTCCACCAGGAGCTGAAACTGGAGCTTCAACTCTTACTTGGACGTACCCATACTGGCCTTCTGGAAGATCAAGTGTTTCTTGGGATAAAAGTGTTGCTTCCCAACCTGAGGGTAAATCGCCATCATCTAATTCGACTTCGAATGTGTCACGCGCGTTGCCTCGATTATGTACTGCAAATTCATAGTCGACCTTGCCCCCTCTAGGTAGTTGGCCATCTGCACTATATCCTTCACCAAACTCAATACCCAAATCATATTCATCCACAATAAGATTATACGAAATTTGAGATGACCACTCATTGCCCCATATATCTTTGATAGACAATTCCACGTTGTAGGATCCTGTGACTATTCCCTGATCCTCCTGATACCACCAAGTGCCTTGTATGTATTTAGCATAAGTGTGCTTATCCTTGACCAATATTGATCCTTGAAAAGACCCACCTCCTGCAACACCCTGAATTTCTATAGTCGCTGTGGATGTATCCAAATTATCTGCACCAAGTGCATTAGTTACGTTTACCTTGATAAACAATGAATCACCACCTGTTTCATCTACTCTATCATTGCTAAAGTAGCCAGTGTAATCGTTATCTATGTTTACATGTCTAAAATTTATTATGAACGATGAATCAAAATCTGCACTTCCAGCCTTAACCCAGACCGTTCTATTGTCTGTATCTGGTGCCCAAGTTACACTTGTTTCCAGTATGAGACCAAACGTAGTATATGCTGGAACTCCATTGGGAAAATCACTCTTATCAAGGGACGAACTTTCTAATTCTAAGGTGTAATTCTCGCTAAGAAAACCCCCAAAAGGTGCTGATTTGGTAACCTCATCTATAGAAATGTTTGTCATTGTTGTTTCTGGTTCTTCCCCAGAATAATCAATCCAAGTAATGAAAAGGGTGGTCTTGAATCTAATCTCTTGAACATTTGTTGACTCAACCCACATAACATAGCTGAAAGAATCGCCTAATGCAAGAGCGCCTCCCATATTCTGTTCAAAGCTTACAAGCGGAAAATAACTATTAGCCTGATTGGGGTCGTCGCGAGCCTTCCAATATTTTGGTCTATCTGAGGTTGGTTCGTCAGTTTGGAGATCATATGTGTCCCCAATTCCTGTTTTTGACAAATAGAATTCGACATCTGTGAAATCATTACCACGTGACTCTGCCTCTGATGGCATTGCCACTACCAAAGAAAAGAACGCTGCGATTGCCAAGACATGCCAAAGGCGTAACATCTCTTGCGTACCGGATTCATGACAGTATTAAAGTTTCGTTATGAAAAGAATAATCATTAATCAAAAAAGATGCTGACCACCACCAGATACAGTAGGTTCCTGATTATGTGATATCAATTCACCTCTACGATAAACATGAGATGGAAAAACTGCTGGCCAACCGTCATATGGCGTCCATGAGGCTCTTGAATGTAGATTATTGACTTCTATATTCGTTATTTTCTTCAAATCAACGACTATCAAATCGGCCGTAAGGCCCTCTTTTATTCTTCCTCTGTCCAAACCAAGCCTATCTGCTGGAGCTTCAGCCATAGCATTGATTAAACGATCTAATTCAAGTCGGCCCTTTGAAACTTCATTCATCATCAAAGGAATCATGGTCTCTACACCTGGAATACCTGAGGGAGGCTCGTCTGAATTTTTCTCATCCACCGTATGAGGTGCATGATCACTGGACAATATAGGAATACGGTTTTCTCGGAATGCCTGGTATAATCCTTCATTGTCTTTTCTTGAGCGAAGAGGTGGATCTACTTTGCAATCCATTGAATCACAATTATCAAGACTCAAAAGTAAATGATGGGGACAAACCTCAGATGTGGCTCCTTCAGGCAATTTTTCTAAACCGTCTAGGGTAGACAAATGTGCAACATGCAATTTTTTCGAAGATGGCATTGCTGATAGGCACTCCGGTTCCGCCCTAAGTCTATTCTCAGTGTGATCTGATAATTTGTGAAGGGGATTATTGTGCATGTGATCAGGATGCTCACCATGTATAACCATAGGTTTTGTCGTCTTTGAAAGAACGTCTTTAGCAAAATCAAAGTACTGCTCTGAGCTAATGCCATAAGGATACAACTTCCAGAATGCAGAAGGTATGGTGTCGAACCAAGGTTTACTGGTCAGATCTCCATCAACATTCACTCCGATTCCAAAGTCAACTAATGATTTAGAAGAAGCCAATGATACTTTTTCTCCAAATGTTTTTAAATCTGAAGTGAAAGGATTTGTATTAGGCATATCAACAACTGCAGTAACTCCACCACATGCTGCTGATTCTGAACCACTCTTCCAATCTTCCTTGTGTGGATATCCGGGATCTCGGAAATGCACATGCATATCTAATGCGGCTGGTAAAATAATTCCCTGAAATACTGTGTGTTTATCGCCCTGAAGGATTTTCTTAACGTCGGTTATCTTACCCTCGGAAACACCAATGCAGACATCTACAAGGCCTTGTCCTGATATCCACGTCTTACCTTCGAAGACTTCCATTACTTATTCTCCTCGATTGTTAAAGAAAAGGTCGTTGTATAAACCCGTTCGGTCCTACTAACTATTTCAACATCAAAATTATATTTTCCAGGTTTAACTTCAGATATCATAGTTACAGACAAAGTCAGATTTGCATGGGACTTAGATGTCAGATTAAGTGTTATATTTGAATCATCCTCATAAACATATTTTGAGAATTTAGGGGATGTTAGAGGCACAATGCCTAAATCACTTGAATTTACATAATCAGTTCTAAGCTCTATTGTAAAATTATCTAAACTGCTGATTCTGATAGTTATATTTTCCCAAGCTTCATTCTGGCCATCATTTAGAATTCTTAAGGATGTATGATTACTCTCATTCAAAACAGGGTTGAAATCAGTCTGATCTACATCTACATCCAATGAGAAGGGTGATTCTACTGTAAAAATAGGTGAGGGAGTGAAGGTTGTCAATAGTATAAGGCCTGTGAGAACGCCCACTCCAATTCTTGGAAAGTCAAGATTGGATAATTCTTCAGATGGAGGAGGGTGTGAGGTTCCTAAGAAAAAAATCAAGATAGCATATATTGCCCAACCTGAAAACGGAGGGCCGAATCCTGGAATGCCATAAAATGTCATTATTATTAGAAGAAAAATAACTGTATAGGATAGACCATTTGCTTTAGGGCCCAAGAGAGCTCTAGCAATGTGGCCGCCATCTAACTGACCAGCTGGTAAGAGATTAAGGGCTGTTACGAAGAAACCTGTCCAACCTGCAAGTACTACTGGATGAGAAAGATAATCTCCAGAAGAAGGATAGAATGATTCTCCCAATCCATAAAGGACATCAAAGAAGACTGATGAACCTAGATACATAGAATCGCCCGAATCCACTGGAACAGGTACTGCATTCTGCTCTGTCAACCAGAAACCAAGTAAAGTGACTGGAATTGCAACGAACAAACCCGCAATTGGTCCACTTGCACCAACGTCCAACAAAGCTTTGCGATTGGGTATTGGTTCCCTGATAGAGATAAATGCCCCCATTGTACCAAACGGGAATATCATAGGAGGCATGGGCAAGAAAAATGGCAATGAAGCATCGAGATTGTGTTTTTTCGCATAATAATAGTGCCCCATCTCATGAGCGCCAAGTATAGCCATTAGAGGAAGTGAAAAAGTGAGAAAACCCATCGCGAAATCTGTAGTTATTAGAATTCTCAACCACCACCAATCTGTATCAAGAACCGTAGAATCTGAGTAGGAAGCCCACCACATAGCTCCCGCCCAAGTAGTTGTGAAGATAGTGGCAATTAAAAGGTACAAATTTATTCTCTCTTTTACATAATCAAAAGAAGGTTGAGGGAGAATCACTAGAATAAGCTCGTCACCAGCTCTCCTAAGCATCGGGAATGTGCGATCTGCTCCAAGACTGGTAGTTGCCTTGAACGCCAGTCTCAAATTTTCAAATTGATTGTCAATGTCATCAGGCTCATCCACATAGAAAAGATGAGAATGTCCATCCCAAGAATAATCATTAACTTTCCATCCTAGTCCTTCTATAAATTTTTGGATGGTCTTTGACATCTATAATCCCAATACCTTACTAGAAGCGATTGACAGATCTGCTCTAATCGTTGCTGGACCATAGACACTACCACGCCAATGATCAAATTGAGCATCATAAAGTCCAGAAACTAATTTTGATAAATCGCGTGCTAACACAACCTCACCACTCTCCTTAACAATTTTTGCCTTCAAACCTGGAACAACTGTCAAAGGGGGAAGATCGACATAAATATCTGAACTGTCTAATCCTAATTCAGAAGCAATGTCTTCCTCATAATTTGATCTTTCGGATTTTTTCAGGCCTGAAGATTCAGCCTGTTCTTTCGTTATACTAATACCACGTTTTACAATTCTACGATTTTCAAAATCATTAACTATTCTTTTTGGAAGGCCTTTAGAATTGCCTAATTCCGACAAGAATTCATGGTCTGTAAAATTTGCAAATTCTTCTCTTGTAAATTCATTAGATTTTATAGCTGAATTGGCAGCGCGTGCTAACATCATTTCAGCCCCCCTTACAAAAGGATGAAAGTAAACTGTTGGATACATTGTTGATCTGGCAGTCAATAGAGCCTCTACAGCTGGAAGGCCTCCCTGACGTACCACTATAGTTTCATCTACTATTGACATGGTGGTAATCAAACGGCCCATATCTACACCAGTACTGACGCCAGTATAATGTGCATCACGAACCAAATAATCCAAGCGGTCACCATCCAAATCACCGCAAACCAAAGAACCTAGGTTGTGATTTCCAGTAATCATTTGATTGATTTCATTTGAATCAATACCTTCCTGAGAAAGTACATCTGATATCTCAGTTTCGGAGACCAAACTAATTGTTCTATCTACGTGGTTCTCGAGTCCGTCAATTTCATCACCCAAATGTGAAAAAGGTGAATGACCTAAATCATGTAACAATCCTGCTGCAGTAGCTAGTTGCCGTTCCTCAGAATCAAGGCCTACGGAGTCTGCCATTCTACCAACAACATGGCAGGTTCCCATACAGTGCTCATGTCGTGTATGATTTGCTCCTGGATAGACAAGATTTGTCGGCCCTAATTGGCGAATCCAGCGCAATCTCTGGTAAGATGGAGTGTCTACTAATTTGGTTTCTAAAGATGTCAAATCTATGTAGTCATGAATTGGATCTCTGACCCTTGTCATTGTGTAGTTAGGTTGAATGGGGATGATAAATAAGTTGCTGAAAAAAATGTTGTTCCACCTTGCCCGGCTAACAGGAATTTAAAGGCTGCGGCCCAAGCCTTATAATGGCTAAATGGCATGGGAATTAAGCCTTATGAAAAACTCCGAAAAATCCCCAGAAGTAGACCTTGAGGAGTTAACTGAATGTCCTGAATGTGATTCAGAACACATAGTCCGGGATTACAAGCGTGGAGAGGTGACTTGTAGGAATTGTGGACTTGTTGTTGATGACCAAGTAATAGACCAGGGACCAGAGTGGAGGGCTTTTGATTCTGAGCAAAACGAAAGGCGTGCTAGAGGGGGTGCTCCGATGACAGTTATGGTTCATGACAAAGGATTGTCAACAGATATTGGTTGGGGAAGTAGGGACATCTATGGAAACAATGTACCTACCAAAAATCGTTCACAAGTTTACAGGATGAGAAAGTGGCAGAATCGTACCAGAGCGTCAAACTCAGCAGATAGAAATCTAGCTCAAGCTCTTAATGAACTAAACCGACTTGCATCAAAGATTGGATTGCACAGACAAGTGAGAGAGGAGGCTGCCATGCTCTACAGAAGAGCCGTACAGGACAATCTGGTAAGGGGAAGATCTGTTGAAGGAGTAGCTGCTGCTGCTCTTTATGGGGCTTGTAGAAGATGTGAAGTTCCCAGAACTCTCAGTGAAATAACCGAAGCATCTCGTGCCTCCAAAAAAGAAGTTGGAAGAACTTACAGATACATCTCCAGAGAACTAAAACTCAACTTGCAACCTGCTTCACCTTCAGTTTACATTGTTCGCTTTTGCAGAGAACTAGAATTGCCTGGTTATGTCGAGAGCGCAGCGATAAATATTCTGAACCAAGCAATTGAAGCAGAATTGACTTCTGGTAGAGGTCCTACTGGAGTAGCTGCTGCCGCAATTTACATTGCATCTGTAGTATATGACCAAAGAAAAACACAGAAGACCATTGCTGACACGGTTGGTGTTACTGAAGTCACAATAAGAAATCGTTACAAAGAATTAGCTAAGAATCTAGATATCACTGTGTACATGTGAGGTTCTTTGAAAGTAAGAAAACGTGATAGTAACATCTATCACATCAGACTAGAACACGAAGATGATCTTTATCATTTGAATCTCTTGTTAGAAGAAGGGGACATGGTTAGAGCCCTTACTGAAAGAAGAGAATCCTCACAATCTGATAGAATTAGGAATGAAAGGGGGAGAAAGCAGAAAATGAAATTGACTATTGGAGTCAAAAATGTAGAATATCAATCGTTCGGACAACGTCTTAGATGCCATGGTGTAATTGCTGTCGGTGAAAGAGATCAAGGTTCTCATCACACTCTTATCCTAGAACCTGGAAATGATTTCGAAATTGGGAAGTCAAAGTGGTTGCCACACCAGAAAAAACGACTCAAAGAAGCTGCGCAACCTACTGTAACAGCTTTGGCTGTGGCCGTAGAAAGTGATAGTATAACCATTGCAGAAGTAAGAACATATGGAATCCGTGAGTTGAAAACCCTAAATCGTGCTGGAAGTGGGAAATCTACAGGCGGAGAAGAATTAAATGCATTCTATATCAGAACTGTTAAACAGTTGGTAGATGTACATATCAAAAATGCAATAATAGTTGTTATTGGCCCTGGATTTCTGAAAGAAGATTTTATTGGGGTTGGAAGAGAAGAGGCACCTGAAATTTTCAAGGAATCTGTAGTTGAGAATTCCGGACAGGGAGGAATGGCTGGAATCCATGAGGTGATAAGTAAAGGAACGTTACCAAAAACTGTTGCTCAAATAAAAATACAGGAAGAAATGGCCTCTGTAGAAACGTTAAGGGCGGCTCTCGCAAAAGATTTGGCTACCTACGGAAATAAGGAGGTTAACAACGCAATAGTGGTGGGAGCAGCGGAATCCATGCTTATAATCTCAGAAAAAACTAGAACTAAAGAAGGTAGAAAATTGCTTAACTTGGCAGAACAAAACAGAACCGCAGTAATGGAAATCTCATCCCATCATCATGGAGGAGAAATGTTATCAGGACTGGGAGAAGTGGCTGTTATTCTGCGATATAAACTAACATAAATTCTTTTAGAGGGGAGGGCGTAACGCAAGCATGATGCCAGGTATGGGGCGTATGAATCCCCGAATGATGAAGAAATTGCAGAAACAATTACAGAGTTCAACTGAGGAAATTGATGCAACTGAAGTAATAATTCGAACGAAAGAAAAAGAATTGTATTTCAGCAATCCTTCTGTAAATGCAATGAATCTTATGGGGCAGCAGACCTACCAGATTGTTGGTGAACCTCAAGAAAGAAGTCTAGGAGGAGAAGAGGATAGTCAGAATATACCTAATGAGGACATCGAATTGGTGGCTTCTCAGGCCGGTGTATCAAATGAAGAAGCTCAAACTGCCTTAGAGGAATGTGGTGGAGAACCTGCCGAAGCAATAATCAAACTCATGGGAGGTTAGAATGGACTTTTCAGAAACTGAAGACCAAACAATGATTCGGGATATGGTTCGTGACTTTGCTGAGACCATAGCAGGACCTAGCTGCCATCAAAGGGACAGGGAACAGAAACCTCCTATTGATGAATTCAAAGAATTTGCTGATCTTGGGTTCGCAGGCATGACAATACCTGAGAAGTATGGAGGACAGAAACTAGATGATATCTCAGAGGCAATTGTTGTTGAAGAATTATCGAGAGTAGATCCCTCACTTGGAGTTATGGTTGCAGTTCATGTTGGTCTCTGCTCAATGACAATCGTATTGAATGGGAATGAGGAACAGAAGAAGAAATATCTTCCAAAACTTGCTTCTGGCGAACACTTGGGTGCTTATTCTCTAAGTGAGGCAGGATCTGGTACAGACGCAGCTGCAATGGTGGCCAAAGCCACTAAAGACGGTGACAATTTCATCATTAATGGCGAAAAAATGTGGGTAACTAATGGTACTACTGCAGATCTCTTCGTCCTTTTTGCAAAGGTAACTGATGATCCTGAATATGGTAAGAAAAAGCATGGTGGTGTCACTTGTTTCATAGTAGAAAATGGAACCGATGGATTCAAAATAGGTAAGAAAGAAGACAAGCTTGGAATAAGGTCAAGTGACACTTGTACTCTGATACTTGATAATTGCAAGGTTCCAAAAGAAAATGTGTTAGGTGATGTGGGAAAAGGATTCGGAGTTGCAATGAATGCTTTGGACAATTCAAGAATTGGAATCGCTGCACAAGCCTTAGGAATTTCTCAAGGGGCGTATGAAGCTGCACTGAAATATTCAAAAGAAAGAGAAACTTTCGGGAAGCCTATAGCAGCTCACCAGTCAATTGGTAACTACTTGGCCGAAATGGCTATGAGAATAGATGCTGCAAGATTACAGGTGTACAAGGCAGCTTGGTCCAAAATGAAGCATTACGAAGATGGTGGAGATAGGCACACACTGGAAGCCTCATTTGCAAAACTGAATGCTGGTGATACAGCAATGTGGGTTTCGGAAAAGGCTGTTCAGATTCTAGGGGGATACGGATACACTACTGAATTCCCAGTTGAGAGATTCTTCAGAGATGCAAAAATAACTCAAATCTATGAGGGGACACAAGAAGTTCAAAGATTGGTAATTGCCCGTGAAATCGGAAAGTAGTAGGAAAACTTTTATCAGTGAGTTTGTAAACCAGATTACGAGCTGTTTTAGGCTCATATAATCTAATGGGGAAAACGAAATGCGTTTAGGAGTACCGAAAGAGAAGAATAAGGATGAAACAAGGGTTTCAGTTGTACCAATTTCAATCCCTAAACTTAACAAGTTAGGATTTGATGTTGTTGTCGAAAAAGGAGCTGGAAAGAAATCTGGTTACCTTGATTCTGAATATGAAGAAAAGGGAGGCAAAATATCAGACTTAGATGGAGTTATGAAGTCAGATTTGGTTGTTTCGATTGATGTCCCTGACTTCGGCAAGATGAAAGAAGGGCAGATGTTAGCTTGTATGGC
>CAZMPT010000040.1:0-1139 GCA_964568285.1 uncultured archaeon
CTATCTACTGCAAAAAACCACTTGCTCATACTTTTTTAGAACAGTAAGGGCACATTGACCATTTCTGGTCTACAGATTTACCACAATTGGAACAGTGCTTCATTTCACGTTCCTTAACCTCCGGAGCCTCAGACCAAAGATCTGCCGGGGGTGGCGGTGGCAAAGGGTCAGGCCAAATACCAGCTATTGCTAAACTAAAAATAATACAAATTGTTAATAGAATCTGAACAATAAATATTTCAGTTAAATAAAGATTTATGAATGCTATAAGTCCAGCTAAAAGAAATGTTATTCTTAACATCAATTTATTCTGAGTACATTGCTTCTATTTCTTTAGCCCAATTCTCATTAATTTGCTTACGACGTATCTTGAGAGTCGGTGTCAATTCACCCTCATCAACATTAAGATCTCTTGAAAGAATAGTGAATTTCTTTACCTGTTCAGGACTACTGAATTTTTTGTTCAATTCTTGAACTTGAGCGTCTAATTCGGCTTTTATTTCAGGGCTATCTGTATAGTCAGATAGTTTTGCACCAAGGGATTCTAGCTTGGCAATTTGTTCATTAGGATCCTTAGGCACCTCAGTAGCTCCATCTAGGCCGTGTTTATCTCTAAGTATAGCACCCACATCAAGCGTAAAAAGAGCACTACAAAATTTTCGATTATCTCCCACAAGCATACACTGAGAAACAATTGGAATGGATTTCATAGTCTCTTCAACTACAAGCGGGGCAATATTCTTTCCAGCCGAACTTACGTATATTTCTTTCAAACGACCAGTAACATAGACAAAACCATCTTCATCAATGCGACCTAAATCACCAGATTTTAGCCATTCGCCATCCATCGTTTCTGCTGTCGCTTCTGGATTCTTGTAATAGCCTTTCATTACATGCCTACCACGGAATTGAATCTCACCATCTCCCTTCTCATTAGGTTTATCAATTCGAATCTCGCCTGCAAACGGCTTACCAACCGAACCAAACTTGTTAGCTCCTTTGTGACCTATTGTTGCTCCAGCTGTTGTTTCGGTCATACCATATCCTTCGAATAGAGGCACATCTAAGGAATGGAAAAGTTTGAGAATATCTTGATTTATTGGCGCAGCCCCGGTAATCGCGTAGATACAATTCGACAT
>CAZMPT010000040.1:1239-9277 GCA_964568285.1 uncultured archaeon
GGATTGTCCACTACGTGCATATGAATTGCTTCTCGAATCCATGCGTGATTGTCAAGTAATTGTCCAAATACATGGGCACAAGGGAGCCATGAAACGTACTTATTTCCTTGCTCATAACTCTGAATTTTCAATACGTTTTCAATTTCGTACTCCATATTGTCATAAGTAAGTTCAACGCCTTTGGGATTTCCAGTTGTACCTGAAGTATAAATCAAAGTAGCAGTATCATGCGGCTCTATACCAGCAATACTCTCCTGTATTATGGAATCTTCTACATCCTTTCCTTTGGAAACAAACTCTGCCCAAGACATAGCCTTAGGATGATCCGGCATATCAACGCCATCCATTACAACTATAATTTCGACCTTTTCAAGTGAATTCATAGCCTCATGAAGACGATGAGAGCACATCTTTGCATTATCTCCTCCGTCCATAGGATTATTACCTACGAATACAACTTTTGAGTCTGAATTGCCTACAACCCATTCAACCTCATTCGGAGAACAGGTATGGTAAACTCCTACCGCAGCTCCGTTACAGAAATTTGCTGCGGCGTAGGCCATATACCATTCCTTACGATTATAGGAATATATACTGAGTTTGTCATTTTTGCTAAAACCAATAGCTGTTAGGGCCTTTGCCAAATCCATTGTCTGATTAAAAAACTCAGACCATGTTGTTGTATCCCATCCTCCAGAAGAATTTTTAGATGATACTGCTGGTTCATTAGCATACTTTTCAGCATTTGAAATCAAATACTCAGGAGTAGTTGGAGTAGACATAAAGCATTGAATATACCCAGATTATATTAAGTTTAAGTTACAGTTTCAAAAGTTTTGTCTTAGCCAAAACAAATTCTTCCTCAGAAAGAATACCATTTTCTCTCATTTCTGCCAACTGAACCAACTTAGAAAGCATTTCGTCCTCAGATTCTTCACCAATGGATGAGGTACTCGTATCCAGCGAAGATTCCATTTCATTACGTTCAATTCTTCTTTCATTGGGAGTCAAATCACTTTCTATTACACGAGCCTCTCGGGCTGAACGTCTTGCCTGCTGAATATTTACAAGAAAATCCAAATGCTTGGATTTTTGTAAAGATGAAACTGCAATATCTAAATACTTGTTAGCCGTTGTAGTATCAAGATTCTCAGAATTAGCCTTGTCTATCATTTTCTTACAACGTACAAGAAGTCGTTTGAGGTATGGCTCAAGGCTATATTTGCAAATTTCTGTAGGTCCTCCAACAAAAACATATCCACCACCACTTGCCATCACTCCTCTAGGTGCAGAACGTGGTTTGAAACACCAAACCTTTCGACCCTCCTTGCTGAAAAGGGTAATCTTTGTAGAAGATTCTCCAACTGATACAAAATCTGCTGTCTGAGTCATATCTATCCACACAGGTTGCTTGGAGAATGTTTTCTCCCAAAGAATTCTGGAACTCTTAACACCAAACGAGAAAGTGCGATTACTAGTAAGATACCCTATGTAGTCCCCATTCGAACTTATACATGTCTGTTTGACTTCCCCCCCGGTCTCCTCTGCCCACAGAATATTTCCCTTTATGTCATGCAGATAAATATGAGAATAATCTGTTCCTGCCAGAATAAATTGGCCATCTGATGAAACGTTAACTGAATTAACAGGAAAATCGGAATTGCTAAGATGAGTTTCCCAAAGCATTTTCCCACTACCATCGTATACGAGCAAACGTCCAAGACTAGTTCCAACTACAATTACATTTCCATTAGAGGAAATGCTAGTTGACACTGCAGGGCTCTGAAGTTCACGATGCCAAATAACCGCTCCCTTACGATCAACCAAATAGATAACCTTCTGACCACTAGCAATAGACATTCGGCCAGTTTTAGTAGAAACTGAAATGTCTCTTACTCGCCTTATTTTCTTAGTGTTCCAGGTAACTTGTCCTCTTTCATTCAGAAGAAGAAGGCCAGCCCTATGTCCAACACCTGCGAATCTACCGTCTAAACTTATTGACAAAGCAGACGGAATAACACCTTTCCGAAATGACCATACTGGTGTGCTTTCTCGCATAGGAGAAGTAGCCATGTTATTGCAGCATTTAAGGAATATGGTAGTCTAAATGATTAAAACTGCTGCACAAACAACAGTTGTCCATTTTTCAGAGGAATCTGTTTGTAATGTCTCTACTATGCTTTTGGTCTCAACTATCCGGTCATCAATATTCCATAATTCACGCTTTTCGTCCCATGAAGCATCAGGATCGAATTCAAGGCCATATGTAGTGGCCAGCATTTCTGCAGCCAGATCTTCAACATAATCCTCCATCTGATTTTCGTTCATACCCTTTGTATGATGTTCAGCTAGATAGCCATAATCATTTCTATTTCTTGGAACTGCAATACCTACACCAGAACTAACCAAAGTATCTGCCTTATTGCTTTCTGAACGGGCTAGGACAACAGGAACAACCTGCCCTGGATGAAGCATCTTCTTACCTTCTCTTTTACCAATAATCTTACAGTTAGGAGGTAAAATCGAAGAAACTGAAATCAAATTGTAGCTTGCAATTCCTGCTGATCTCAAAGCGAGTTCAAAAGAGGCTAATTTTTCGCTATGTACGCCAGTACCTTTCGTTAGGAATATATTTTTGGGAATCCAACTTTTTGAGTTCACGATTTTCGACGCTATAATGCCTATATAATGATTCTTTTAGTAAAATAAGTTAATTGACGAAGTCAAATACACATAAAATTAAATAGTGTTCTGAAATCAACTGCTGTGCAAGAGCAGCTAACGCGCCGAATGGCAGGAGAAATTGTTGTTTCAGAAAAGCCAGGAGAAACTCTCAGAAAGTGGAGAGAAATATTTCAATTGTCTCAGAAAGAACTTGCAACTTTGCTTGAAGTGAATCCATCTGTGGTTTGCGATTTTGAGAAAGGACGTAGGGCCTCTCCTGGAATTGGAACCGTAAGAAAATTGGTTGAGGCAATGGTGGATTATGATTCTTCACATGGAGGAAAGGTAGTGAACACCATGTCAGGCAGACAAAACAATGAGGCCATTGTAGACATAAGGGAATTCACTAGTGGAATAACTATACAACAGATTATTGAAACTATAGAAGGCGAGGTTTTAGCAGGTAGTGAAGAGATAATTGAAAGGCCAATCTATGGATATACAATGGTTGATTCCCTAAAGGCCATAACAAGCTTTAATGCATTTGGAGAAATGTATGGCTGGTCTAACGAAAGGGCTGTATTCTTCTCAGGTGTGCATTATGGAAGATCGCCAATGATTGCAGTCAGAGCACATCCTGTTAAACCTAGAATGGTAGTTTATATTAAACCAAAAGCAGTAGATCCATTAGCACCCAAACTGGCAGATATGGAAAACGTAGTTCTAACAAAAACAGTTCTCGGAGAAAACGAGATTATAGAAAAATTGAGGTATCTTAGATAGGAGAAAAAATGAGTGGAATAGTCAGCTATGGGGCATATGTACCCAGTCACAAAATTGAAACCGGAGAAATTGCATCCGTATGGGGTGCAGACGGCAGCGCTTGGGCTAAAAACCTGAACGTGTATTCGAAATCGGTACCTGGACCTGATGAAGATGTCATAACCATCTCTGTTGAAGCTACAAGGCAGGCTATGCAAAGAGCTAAGTTAAGTGGTGATAAAATTGGCGCCATTTACACAGGTTCAGAATCGCATCCTTATGCTGTGAAACCTACATCCACTATTGTAGCCGAAGCGATTGGAGCTACTCCTCATCTTACTGCAGCCGATTATGAATTTGCATGTAAGGCTGGTACCGCTGCAATCCAATCTTGCTTGGGAATGGTTGGTGATGGGCAAGTCGAAAACGGAATTGCAATTGGAGTTGATACTTCTCAGGGTGCGCCTGGTGATGCCCTTGAATACAGCGCCTCTGCTGGAGGTGGAGCCCTAATTATTGGAAGCAAAAAAGTAATTGCAGAAATAAACCACACCACTTCATACACCACTGACACTCCTGACTTCTGGAGGAGAGAAGGGCAGAAATATCCAAGACATGGTGGTCGCTTTACTGGCAAACCTGCGTTCTTCAAACATGTTATAAGCTGCGGTATGAAAACCATGGAAATGGCAGGTACTGAAGCGAAGGATTACAATTACATAGTTACACACCAGCCCAATGGTAAATTCCCAATGAGAGCGGCAAAATCATTGGGTTTTAATGCTGAACAGTTCGAAACCGGACTTCTGACGCCAAGAATAGGAAACACATATTCGGGGGCTGTCTTTCTGGGATTAGCTGCCATTTTAGATGTGGCTAAACCTGGTGATAGAATTCTAGCTGTTGCTTATGGTTCAGGTGCAGGAAGTGACGGTTTTGACATAACAGTGACTAATCAAATAAAGAAAATAAACCGAAGTGAAACCGTAGAAGATATGATTGCTAGGATGAAGATTGTAAATTATGCAACATATGCAAAATACAGAGGTAAATTGAACATGGGGGCTTCAAATTGAGAGATGTCAGTGTAATTGGAATTGGAATAACTAAATTTGGTGAATTATGGGATATGTCTCTTAGAGAATTAGGCTTGAAAACCGGATTGGCTGCGATAAGTGATGCAGGAATAACAAGTAAGGATATTGATGCACTGTATATTGGAAATATGGCTGCTGGATCGACCCTGCAACAGGAGCATGTAAGTGCGCTAATAGCTGACTATTGTGGATTAACAAGCCAGAATGTACCTGCGACTAGAGTAGAGGCTGCCTCAGCCTCTGGAGGACTGGCTATTCGGCAGGCATACATGGCAATTTCTGGAGGATTTATTGATGTTGCAGTCGTTGGCGGTGCCGAAAAAATGACTGACGTAAGTGACTCAGAATCATCCTACACTGTAAGCATGGGTTCTGATGAACAATGGGAATCTCAAGCTGGTGCTACATTCGCCTCTCTACACGCAATGATTGCACAAAGTCATATGGATGAATTTGGAACGTCACGAGAAGAATTATCTGCTGTTTCAGAAAAGAATCATTACCATGCCTCAATGAATCCAATGGCTCAATTTCCTTTCCAGATTAATGGAGAAGCGGTTTCAAACTCGGGAATGGTATCTAGTCCTCTTAGAATGCTAGACTGTGCTCCTAACAGTGATGGGGGCGCTGCAGTTGTACTTTGTGCAACTGAGAAAGCAAAAAAATTCAAAAAGAAAGGGGTAAGAATTATTGGATCTGGTCAAGCCTCTGACACACTAAGTTTACATCATCGTGAACATATTAACAGACTACCTGCAATCGGGATTGCTGCAAAAAGAGCATTCAAGAGTTGTGGGAAGAAAGCAAGTGACATAGATTTAATTGAAGTCCATGATAATTTTACTATATCTGAGATTATAGCGCTAGAAGAAATAGGAATATTCAAAAGAGGAAAGGCTGCGATAATGTCTCTAAATGGTGAAACTAGATTGGGTGGCAAAATTGCAGTTAATACAAGTGGTGGACTAAAAGCAAGAGGACACGCACCTGGTGCAACTGGAATTGCGCAAATAATTGAAATTGTGCAACAACTTAGAGGAGAAGCGGGAGACAGACAAGTTGAAGGTGCAAAAATAGGAATGACAGAAAATCATGGTGGAACTGCTGCTACGGCTGTTGTTCACATATTGGAGGCTGAATAATGTCCGTACCAAGATTCTGGAGAGAATTAGACTCACGTTATAATCTGATCGGATCTTATTGTAAAATAACGAAAACCTACCATTATCCTAAGCGTAGTTTCAATCCAGACGCTGGAAGAGACTCAATAGGAAATATGGTTGATTATCAATTCAAAGGTACTGGAAAAATCATCAATTCAACTGTTGTTCATCAAGCCCAAACAGGATATGAAATGTTTGGACCCTATTGTATGGCTATAATTGAGCTTGAAGAAGGTCCGAGAATAACTTCACAAATAGTTGATTATGAACCTGAAGCTGTTAAACCAGGAATGAAAGTTAAATCTGTTTTCCGAAAACTTGGTGAGGATAGTGAAAGCGGCATCCTTCACTATGGAACTAAATTCATAATTGATGAAGTTCAAAAAGAAGATGACGATGACAATGATAACCTACCAGATGTTGAGTTGTGATTAGTAACTTATATATCTGTAGCTAGTCAGTCTGCACAAACAATGGCTAGTAAGAGTGAGAAACTAACTGACCCTCGTGAGTGGATTAAGGATTTAGATATTGAAACTACTGAGGATATAGCTGTTCCCAAAATGCTGATTGATCAAGTAATTGGTCAAGAACAAGGGGCCGAAATTGTTCGTAAAGCCGCTGAACAGAAAAGACACGTTATGCTGATAGGTGATCCTGGAACTGGAAAATCAATGCTAGCCCAATCAATATCTGAACTACTACCCAAAGAAGAACTACAGGATGTTTTAGTTTATCACAATCAAGAGGATAACAATGAACCTAGAATAAGAATTGTACCTGCTGGTAAAGGTAAAGAAATTGTTCAAGTTCAAAAAGCTCAGGCAATGATTGAAAAAGAAAAGAAGGCGAAATCCCAAATGATGATTGTATTCATGATAATCGGATTTGGGGTTCTTTGGTTTGCATTGAGTGGATTTAGTAATCCTATGCTAATATTTTACAGCTTGATAGCCGCTGCGTTTGTCTTTATGGCAATGAGATATGTTAATCCAAGAAATGAGAATGCAAATGTTCCAAAAGGACTTGTGTTACATGATAGAGATGCTGAAGCTGCATTTATAGATGCTACAGGAGCCCATGCAGGTTCTCTGTTAGGTGATGTTAGGCACGATCCATTCCAATCTGGAGGACTAGAAACTCCTGCACATGACCGGGTGGAAGCAGGTGCAATCCACAAGGCTCACAGAGGCGTGTTGTACGTAGATGAGATTAATCTACTTAGAATCGAATCACAACAGTCTTTACTAACTGCTATTCAAGAAGGTGAATTCTCAATTTCAGGTCAGTCTGAAAGGTCTGCAGGTGCAATGACAAAAACTGAACCTGTACCTTGTGACTTTGTTCTTGTAGCCGCAGGCAACCTAGATGCAATAAAAGGAATGCATCCCGCATTAAGAAGTCGTATTCGTGGATATGGTTACGAAGTTTACATGAATTCAACGATTCCAGATACACAGGATAATCGTGAAAAATTAGTCAGATTCATCGCCCAGGAAGTGGCTAAGGACAAAAAAATTGGACATTTTTCCAAAGAAGCAATCGGTGAAATTATACATGAAGCACAACGCAGAGCTGGAAGACAATTACATCTTAGCCTAAGACTACGTGAATTGGGGGGACTAGTTCGTGTTGCAGGAGATATCGCTAGAGAACTAGGAGACGACACCGTTACTAATGAACATGTAGTCAAAGCTAAGAAAATAGCTAAACCGCTTGAACAGCAAATTGCAGATCGGTATGTTGAACGACGCAAAGACTACAAAACATATTCAGTTGAAGGTGCGGAAATAGGAATGGTTAATGGACTTGCTGTTATGGGTGCAAACTCAGGCATGTCTGAAATGGCTGGAATATTAATGCCTATTGTGGCTGAAGTTACGCCTGCACAGTCAAAAGACCGTGGCAGAGTAGTAGCAACTGGTAAATTAGGAGAGATTGCAAAAGAAGCTGTGGAAAATGTATCGGCTCTAATCAAAAAATACACTGGAGAGGATATATCAAAATACGATATACATGTCCAATTTGTAGGTGCCTATGAAGGTGTAGAGGGCGATTCAGCATCAGTCTCTATCGCTGCGGCAGTTATCTCGGCCCTAGAAAACGCTGAAGTCGATCAAACTGTAGCCCTTACAGGGTCTTTAAGCGTGAGAGGATTGGTATTGCCAGTAGGTGGAGTAACTGCAAAGATTGAAGCCGCAGCTGAATCGGGAGTAACCAAAGTCCTCATCCCATCAATGAATATGCAAGATGTTCTTCTTGATTCAAAATACAAGGATATGATTGAGGTTATTCCGGTCTCAACTCTTAAAGATGTACTGGACAATATTCTGGTTTCTAGTGCAAGAAAGG
>CAZMPT010000041.1:0-5323 GCA_964568285.1 uncultured archaeon
CCACCTTCATCTATAGTATAAGCAGCCGATATTTGCCGTTCAACATTAATTCGAACAGGAACTGTACTACCTGCTCTTTCTTTCGTACTATTCAAAGTGTAAAGTGAATTCCCTTCCGTAGGTTCTACTCTTGAAACAGACATTCCTTCATCTCTCATTCCATTTCTGTTTACCCATTGTTCCCAACTTTCATTTGAGTTTCTTATTGGCCAGTTGATATTACCGTATTTAGAGATAAATACAAATGCCGAATCAATTCTTGGTGGGGCCAAGGAAATCAATTGTTTTGTTTCACCTAATCTTAGGTCTATGACAGTTCCATTCTGAACATAATTTGATATGGGATCAATGACTAGATTAGGAATGAAAACAGAAACGTCCTTCTTTGCAGTAATAACCATAGGCTGGAATTCACCAGCAATCATTGTTTCGGGATTTACATCAATATCATCTGCCATGATTCCCTCGATCTCTTCATTTTCTAGACATCCTGCTAATGCAGGCATCAGAAACAGAAATGCAACTATTACGGAATCAACCCGCTTCATATTTCTCTAAAAGAGCACTAATATAAGAGATATCACTCTTCTAAGCAGTCTGCATGCATACAGACTGGCGGTTCGAAGAATATTTTGTTGTCTACGTTGATTTCGTGTAAACGAAGCACACTGTCTTCTCCCAGTTCAATATCAACTGATGCCTCAGTGCTTGAAGGAGTATAATCCTCTCCAATATCTCTCAAGGACAGTCGAATGTAATGTCCTTCCGGAATCAATACATCCATGGCAAAGAATTCCATTTTGGCAGTAATCTCTACTCCTGGAACGATTGTTTGATACTCAGTTCCACCTTTGTGATAACGCAGGTCCATAATTGCATGACCAATGTGAATACATTCATCGTTTTCCGAACAATCCTCCATGTAGGCATAGATTGATCCACCTGACCCCTGCGGCGTTACTTGCATGTGGAGTTGTGGGAGTCCTCCAAATCGGAGATCATAATCAAAAGCTCCAGTTTCAAACACAATCCAATCATCAACAGCCTCCATTCCAGGATAAACCACAGTTCCAAATCCCCCTTCCTCTACCAAAGTAAGGTTTCCGCCCAAGTCGAATTCATGAACTTTTGAATCTCTAGCAGGATACCTATCCTCAACTCTCCATTCACCTCTATTGTTTTGTATTTCGAGATAAAGACTTGGTTTCGGCCCCTTCTCTTGTAAGTAATAGGTGAACCATTCCAGTAAATCCTGCATCCAATCAAATCTTACCATTTCAGGGTATGCCTCAGAACCTCTTCCAGGGTCAGATCGTTGCTTCTGGTAGTCTGGTCTGTCTGGATAATCATGATCCCACTGCCCCATCAGAACTTTGGCTTCTATTCCATGATCAAGTAAAGTGTTGATGGTAGGAACAGCCATATGTGGATCTACATTCCAATCGTGAAAACCTTGTACAATGTATACCGAACCTCTGTAATTATTCAAAACTCGGTCTAGGAAATATCTTTCTGACCAATAACTATCCACAAATTCATTTCCCGCAAAAACATATCCATTCGTCGCGTGTATTGGACCTAGGAGATAATCTTCACAAGCATTTTGAATATTCTCTTCACCTTTTTCAGGTTCAAAACCGTATGACCCATAAACAACATTATGCATGAAAGGAGCTCTAGCCTCTGAGGATCCATTTTTCCACATCAATTCTCTAACGCCAATAAGTCCAGATATTGGTACTATGGTTTTCAAATACCGATCTCCATACATTGCAGCCTGCCAAGGAGTAGAACCATCGTAGGATTTTCCAATCATGCCGACGTTTCCATTAGACCATTCTTGGATACCAAGCCATTCAACAGCAGCATTGATCCCTTCTTGTTCAGCAAACCCCATCAAATCCATACAATGGTTCGACATCCCCGTTCCGGTAACAGAAACTTGTGCGAAAGCGAAGCCATGAGGCAATATATTTTGAATCATGTTAAAACCTAACCAGCTTCCAGGTTGTGACACGTCAGGAGTTCCAGCAGAGGTTTCACCAAAATAGGGCCCAAATTCAGCTATTACAGGAACTTTCGTTCCAGAAGGTACTTTAGGCCTCCAATACGCCAAGCTAATTTGAGGGCAGTCCATACCTATTGAGCATGTAACGGCTGCACCACCTTCTCCTATTGGTAAATCATAAGGGACCATCACATGAACTGAATCCCATTCATTATCAGTTTCTAACAATTCATACTGCCCTTGGAAAAGAACAGAACTCATGGTTGCATTAGTGTTGAAAGAGAGTTGATTCCTAGCCCAAACAGGGACATATTGCCCATCAATCTCACCTTCTTGATCCCAATCTAGGTACCATGCACTACCAATCATTATTGCTACAGTCGCCAGTGAAAATAATTGGGCAGATACGCTATCTGGTTTCATTTATCTTAACAGCAACTGCTACCCGATCCGCAACTACATTCTCCTTTCTTGCCTTCAGGTGCAGGATTTGGGTTGTTGACACGAAAACCTTCCCCCATCTCAGACACAACATAGTCTATCTCAGTGCCTTTGATTTTGTCAACGTCTCCATTGTTGATAATCAATTTCAAACCTTGAGATTCAAATTCAGAGTCGTCTTCCCCTACCTCGTCAAAACCCAAAGCGTATTGATAGCCGCCACCGCAACCACCAGGAAACACTCCAACTCGGAGGTGTTTTCCATTCATGTCCTGTTCGCTAACGGCCTTGTTTATCTTCTCAGCAGCAGACTCAGTTATGCTAATCATAATGATTGGAGCAGCTGTTTGATTTTATAGTTTACTGATGCTATAATTACTAATAAATTCCCTTGAAGTAATACCAGAATTGAAACTCAGATAAACACTGAAACAATTCTTAATACCCTTTAAAATCACTCTGTCCCAAGTAGGTTTTATCTGCATATCATATACGATAAAAGGATTTTTGTAAATTTGTTTCGCTGTCCAGAGATACATATCAGATGCAGTTTTTACTGCAACCCTCATCCTCTTAGGAATGTAGTTAAATCCAACTTCAGCTTTCTTCTGCCAATCAAAGTAAATTTTGGTTTGAGATCTTATGAAATTCTCAAATTGCCGTGGTTTCCGTCGAGCTTCGCCTCTTGTAAGTCCCTTCAATCCAAATTTTCTAAGAGTGTCTTTCGGGAAATACGTACGATTGAGGTCAAGGTCTTCATCAATATCTCTTATGAAATTGATAAATTGCATTGCTTTTCCTAGGTATCTCGCGGCTTCATCAGCACTTTCATCAATCTTCATGACTCGGTTCATCATAAGTCCAATAATTTCTGAGGATCCGTAAAGATACACGTTCAATTCATCCAAATTTTCATATTCTGATTTGTTAGTATCCATTTCCATAGAATCTAGGAAAGCCTCAATCCATTCTTTTTCGAATTCCAATCTTTCAGAAAGTTCAATGAAATTTTGGATTAGAGAGCTATCAATCTCCTCTCCTTCCAGCGCTTTATTGTATTCATTTCTAAAATTTTTAAATCCCTTTACATCCTGGGGCACAGAATCAACAAAGTTGTCAGCTACTCTAACAAAGCTGTAAAGCGTAGTTACATCCTTTCTTATTGCTTTAGGAAAAAGTCTGGTACTGTCGTAATAGGTAGTACTTCCTTTCTTGAAGATAAGGTCAAGGTCCCTTGGCGTTTCTGGATTTCCAAAATTGCTTGCTGAGTACATATTACTGCTTAAATTTCAATCCATAGTGCACAACTTAGTATATAAAGAAATCAACATAGTGCCTAATCTCAGAGCTTATTCAGAGTGTCCAATGTATCCTTGCTTGCTAGTGTTACTCCTTGCTGCAATTCTCCATCTACCATTCCCTTTGTCCCCAATCCTCCCAGAAAAATCTTGGTATATGGTAATTCTTTTGCTAATTCCTTGGCGATTATTTTGGCATTGAATAAATATCTTGATATAGTTATAGATATGAAAACCACATCAGGGCGTGCATGTATTACAAAGTCAATGATCGCTTTGTTCATCGTTTTCTTTTCATCACCCATGTACCAATATCCGCCAATGTTTGTTACTCTGTAATTCCTTATTTTCAACAAACCTTCGAGAACAATATTGGACATAGTATGATCATCCCCTTCAGGATTACAGATAACTGCTAAACCTTCGATAAGACCTTTTGATTCAATTTTATCATTGTTTCTTTCAACAATCTTTTTCATTATGTTAGAGACTATGTGTTCCTCAGCGATTCCTATTTTTCCACTGTACCACATTTTCCCAGTTTCATTCATTATGCCTGTAATAGATTCAACGTAAAATCTCTGTAAGCCCAACAATTCGATAAGTTCTTCACTTTTCTTAAAGGACATTTCTTCGTCTCCCGTCAGCAAACATCTAGATAGTACACTTTCCAAATCTTTCTGTTTTTTGATAACGGCATCATCCAATTTTGTTTGATTTTTGACAAAGAATTTCTTGATTGATCCAGTATGATAATCCTTTGGAATATCATCAATCGTTAATTTGTCCAATGAGCCGAGATACTCCAAAACTTTCTGTTTGGATGTCTTTTTCTCACTATCCCACTGGCTTTCTACCAGATATGCGTATTTCTTGCCTTTTATTTTTTTGGTTCTTATGTATGCCATTATATCACTCCCCTTCTTTTTAGTTCATCGACTAATATTTGTGAAGAGATAACTGTAGTTGGGACCCCAATACCAGGATGGTTGTACTGCCCCGTATAGTATAGATTCTTGACTTTTGCACTCGTGTGTTTAGGCCTGAAAATCGCACTTTGCCGCAAAGTATGAGCGATTCCTAACCCCGTCCCCTTGTAAGCATTGTATCTTTGTTTAAAGTCCCGGTGAGTAAATAGTGACTTAACAACAATATTGTTTCGAATTTCCTCTCCAGTAAGTTTCTCAAATTTGTCTACTATTTTCTCAAAGTATTTTTCCCTGATTTCATCCGAGTCTTCAAGATCAGATGCAACTGGCACTAGAAAGAACAGATTTTCCATTCCTTCTGGGGCCACAGAAGAATCTATTTTTGAAGGGCAACAAACATAGAAATTTGGCTCATCAGGCCATTCGGGTGTTTTGAAAACCTGGTCAAAATGACTGTTCCAGTCCGTTTCTAGAAAGTAATTATGATGCGTCAGCCCATCAATTCTTTTGTTAACTCCAACGTAGGCCAAATGCATAGATATTGCCATTGTCCTTTTACTCCAATACTTCTCGCCATAGGTTTGGAATTTCTCATCAAGCAATACAGTTTCACCATGATGATAATCTGAATTGTTTATTACAATGTC
>CAZMPT010000041.1:5423-7087 GCA_964568285.1 uncultured archaeon
GAAGTCAAAGACAGAATTGTAAGTACGATATACCAAAGATCTCATTGCAATCTCATATTGTCTTTTACATGCATCTAGATATTGTCTCAGTTTTTCAGCACCATTTTCTTCTAATGTGTCAAACACTTCATAGTTTTTCTGAATATCACTGGAGATGTCAATAACATCACCATCATTGAAATAAGCTCTATACGAAGGATCCAGTTGTTTTAGATTCAGAAGTTCTTTTGCGTCTTTCCCAAATTCAGCAAAGAACCTCTCGAATACTTGTGGCCACATGTACCAAGATGGCCCCATGTCAAATGAGAACCCATCCTTCTTGAACATTCCAGCCCTTCCCCCCACTTGTTCATTTTTCTCAATTACAGTTACTTTATGCCCATCTTTTGCAAGCAATGCTGAGGCAGCCAATCCACCATATCCAGCACCCACAACAACAATTTCACTCAATTAAGATCCTCCTCCTTCCTCATTCCTAATAGGTGTCTCAAACCATCTTCTAAATCCTCAAATCTGAATTCATATCCGGAGTCAATTAATTTTGAAGAATCAATTCTATTGCTCGACAAGAGCAACACATCACCCATTTCCCCCATAACTGTCTTGACAACAATACTAGGTAGTGGGAACAGATTGGTCAAAAATCCTAAATTTTTCCCCCACATTATTTTACCTAGGGTTCTCGCGAAGTCTTTCTGCTGAACTGTGTTTGGAGAAGCTACATTTACGGGCCCAGAAAGTTTTTCGGTAATAATTGCATGATAAATACTTCCTACAGCGTCATCTACTGTTAGCCAAGACCACCATTGTTTTCCATCACCAATAGGTGGATTTCCGCCCAATCTAGCTGGCAGTAACATTCTTTGTAAAGCACCACCTTGTGGGCTCATAACAATTCCAAATCTTAGAAAAACAACTCTGATTCCAGCATCTATTGCAGGCTGTGCTGCACTTTCCCATTCATTAACCACATGAGAAAAGTAATCACCACCATTTTCACTATCTTCAGTAAGTATTTCATCTTCATAACTCCCATAGTACCCCATCGCTGAGGCGCAGACCAACACTTTTGGCGGTCTTTTGAGAGAAGCTAAATGTCTTGCAAGAAGAGCAGTACTCCTAACGCGGCTCTCTAAAATTTCTTTTCTCTTCCACTTCGACCACCTTACCAAACTTCCTATGTTCTCTCCAGCCAGATGAACTACAGCATCTTTGTCATTTAAACTACTAATCTGATTTTTGTGTATGTTCCATGCTAATTCACCCTTTCGCGGTCTTCTACGAACAAGTTTTCCGACCTTATGACCAGCAGTAGTTAGGTAGGGACACAAATCGCTTCCAATAAGTCCAGAAGCTCCAGTGACTGCGATATCAAGTTTTTTGCCCTTGTACTTCGATTGGGCCTTGATATCATTCTCAGTTATATTCCTCCTATAAGCAAACATTTGCTTCAATCTATTTTTGGTATACCAACCTCCGAACAACGTTCCGAAAGGATCCATGGGAAAATCGTAGTCTAATTTATCAATAACTTTAGAATTCTTGTTATCTATTTTTTCGAAAAGATGCTTGTGGTGCCATGCCCCCTTCCAAAAAGGCAATGGGCCAACAAAAGGTCCACTAATTTGATCTTCCATGAATTGAACATTTTTTTTGAAGCTATG
>CAZMPT010000041.1:7187-9074 GCA_964568285.1 uncultured archaeon
ATTGCCAGAAAGATTTCAAGAGAGCTCAAACGAGGCACACCTCCCGAATCTCTTTTGAATTTGGCAAGAACAATCAATGATTCATATTATCGTTCACTAAGCTTTGTTTCTATAGCTTCTTCAACAAAAGGCAAGAAATCCAAAGAATTATTTGAAGAAGCCATTTCTAATCTCGAGCGCGTCAAGCAAGCATGGAGACGTGTTGAGCTTCTTGGTGAAATCACTAAAATTCTAAAACGCGTTTCTGATGACGTTAAAAAAAATATAATGTTTGAACGAACATTAACTCTTCTTAAAAACGAAAAAGGAGAAAATGCAAAGGAGTTCTTTGTAAAATATTCAAAGAACTATCCTGACAAAATGTTTGAGTCTTTACTTAACAAATCATTATCTCTCAAAAATTATGAATTTGAATCTTCCAAAGCAGTAATCAGAATTTGGATTAAGCGAAAACCAGTAGATCAATTAGTTTCTAACCTTTCAAAGGTAAAAGGTGAGCTTAGGCCTAGACTACTAGGCTATCTTCATTTTCAATTAAATAAATCCGGAATTCAAACTGAACCCACTGCTCTAAGTCTGGCTTTGCAGTCACCGAATACAGAAGATATCCTGAAGTATCTGGTGAGAATTTGTTCAACATCTTCAGATTTAAACGAAATGGCTAAGGTCTCAGAAAGTTCACCTGGCTTAATGTTGGCACTTACGGCACGCGCTGACCGGAAAGGTTTTTCAAAAGAAGCGGAAAATTTTGTAGCCAAAGCTGAAAGTCAGATCAATTCTCTTAAATCCTCAAAAAAGAAAGATAAATTACTTCAAAAATTGAAGCAGACAAAAGATAGACTACACAGTTTAGAGCATCATGCGAGTTCTAAATCGGTTTCAGACCTACCAGAAATTGGAAAAGCTGGAAATCATACACTTGGCCTGTTCAACACTTATTCAGGAAAATGGAACCACCCTCATTTCAAGGCAATTCAAAAAGCTGCAGTTTTGTGTTCAGCTTTTGACTTGGATTTAGCCTTGATAGGGTTTCCAAATATTGATGATGAAAAATTAATCAAAGAGATAAAAAAAGAGATGAGACTGCCGAACGACGGGTATCTTTCATCGTTATTTTCTAAAGATCGCGTTCGTTTTTTTGAAACAGATATTGATGAATCTTGGGCTGGTTCAAAAGTTTCTACAACAGCAAACCCAGACGCAAATAAGTTAGACCTACCAGAGGGAAAATTGTGTATGATTATGGGCCTAGGTCCAAAGGGACTCCCTACGAAATTTCTGGAGTCGTCCTCTTATCATTTCGAATTAACAGGTTCTAACATTGCCTTTGAGACAGGTACGGCAATGGGTTCTGTTGCAGGCCGTTTATCCTTGATGTAGTGTCTATAAACACGTCGCAATTCCCCACACATGGAAGATTGCCTATTTTGTAAGATAAGAGACGGCGAGTTAACTTGCCATAAAGTGTATGAGGATGATCTAATTATTGCATTTCTTGACATACAGCCCCTAACTAGAGGACACACACTAGTCGTTCCAAAAGAACATGCATCTTCTATGGACCAACTAAGTTCAGATTCTGCAGCGGCACTTGGTAAGGCCTTACCAATTGTTAGTAGTGCAGTATTGAAGGCTACAGGAGCAATAGCATACAACCTAATTCAAAACAATGGCTCTGAGGCAGGTATGTCAATCGCTCATGTTCACGTTCACATAATTCCAAGATATCCTGATTCTACTCATTCATTCCTCTGGAAATATGGAAAAATAGATCACGAAGACGCTAAAACCCTCGCTGACAGCATATCTGATGCTGCGTTGTAGAATCCATCAAAAGGGACACATACGCAAACCCATCAAACGGTTGAAGCCGACGGTAAAGTAGCA
>CAZMPT010000042.1:0-8154 GCA_964568285.1 uncultured archaeon
TATGTTGGTTGAGCTTTCAGTTGAATCGGGTTGGCCGGTCTTGACTGTTGACAGGAGACTGAAGGAGCGATTGGTTAGTTCAGGCGGCTCGTATATCGAAGTAACAAGCGGACCTTCGCTTCGTTTGGTTGGTTGACCATGTGTCAGTTCAACGATAATATCACGTTCCCTGATTTCTTGTGATTACTAACCTGGAATGATTACATATCTTGATTCCTTCTGGCGATTGTGAGCGTAAGAAGAGCGGTCTATTTGGTCAGACACGCTGAGCGGATGGATTTCAACTCTGAAGGTGAGTGGGACAATAAATGGCCCGCTAGAGCAATTGAAATGGGTCTGGATCCTAATGATGCTCCTTTGACAGAGCAAGGAATTATTCAAGCAGCACAAGCGGCAATAATGATTGGGGAAAAACCAAAAAAAATCTACACTAGTCCCTTTCTTCGTTGCACTCAAACCGCGGAAATACTGGCCTCCGAGAAAGGTGTGGAAATGGTGATTTCAACCGACCTTACGGAGTGGATGAATGTTGAGTGGTTCTGGTCCTGTTATGAACATCTAGAACAGATACATTTCAAAGACAATAAGTCCCAATTCTTACCCGAAAACCCAAGATTTCCGGAGTCTAGAGATTCCTACAGGGAAAGATGTATACAGGTCCTAGACGCGCTAAAATCAATGAGTGAAGATGAGTTTCCTCTAGTTCTAGTGACCCATGGAGGCGGAATACACCACACATTGAATCAACATGATAGTAAGATCATGATTGGAAAGAGCGTGGGATACGCTGATGTGTTTCGAATTGAATTATTCTAATCAGATTGATTGGATGAAAATTCTTCAACATATTTCGTGATTTCCGACGCAAAGGAGTCTGAAGCCAAGGGTAATTCCATCATTTCTGGGAAATCTGCTTCAATAATGTTATTGAAGAGGTGTATTGAATAAGATTGTTTGATTATGGACTCAATCGAATAGTCATGAGTTTGCAAAAATATTTGATGAATATCGTACCATGGAATTGGACAAAACCAGTTTATTGGAGCAACAACACTTGTCCAATCTATACTCATTTCATCCATCATTTCCAAAATGAATTGCTTATTGAAACTCAAGTGGGAAAGTGAAGTTTTATTCATTGATATCGCAGAAGTGTAAAGATTTTTTAGCAAAGGATGACCTGATTTAGAAGCATAAATGTTGCAATTATTGATCTCCATACCAACTTTGGTACGTTCTGTCGCGAACACGAGTTCTATATTTTCTTCAAGTTTGATCGGTTTAATACAAATAGAGTCCAAATCGGCCCACATCCCCCCTTTATCGTGAATCAATTTGTATCGGAAAATATTCGAGAATGTGGAATATCTCCCCCTCACCCCATCGATTGAATTCATCATCTGAAAAGATTCAGATTCTGGTATTATCTCATTTGCATCCCTTAATTGAACACCTTCGGGGACGGGAATATCATCGTAGGTGTACAATTCAAATTGATGGCCTTGGGACATATATGAGTTCATTGTTAAATCACAAATCCAGGTTAATGGGGTGCCAAACCAAAATGATCTAACGACAGGTAAATCGTTTCTATTTTCACTTTCAACCATAGTACACCTTTTCCAAAATAAAATATATAAATCCCAATTGAATTAGGTTACGGAGCAAGGCCCATCTTCTCTCAATTGCAAACCATTCACCTGTGGTAACATAGTCGAATCGCTCAGTAATTCTCCAAGGTTTCAACGATTTTACAACAGCTCTGACCCTCCCGAAATCGTTGGACAACCTCACCAAGCTTGATTCTATTGCAATCAGAGGACTGAAGATTGACTTTGCTGTGCATAGTCGCATAAATTCAGTTATCCAATCTCCAATAACAAGCCCTATTGTCAATCCAAGAAGCATCCAAACCGGGTCTTCCAAAATAACAGCCATTGGAATTGAAGCCAATAATAGGAGCAGCAGTGACTCTGCAGTGTTTGGATAGTTTCGCCAACGATGCTGGGGGTGCAAATTTGGGAGTTGTGAATCTCCATAGGCCCATCGTGAGAATCTTCGATATCTGCGTTTTCCGTCATTCCACCATGGGTGATGGACAATCGCCTTTGGTTCAGTTGCGAATTCTGCCCCATATGAATTGACTATCTCGAGGCATATATCGATATCCTCTCCTCCGCCTTCCTTAGGGAAGCAACTACGGAATCGGTGCTCTTTTAGGGCGTTTCGTTTGACCATGAGATTCGCCGTAATTCCCCATGACATCTTCTCCTTATGTTCGGCTAGATCGAAGAACGTTAGAATGTCCGATGCAACCACTCCAGCTGTGAAGTTGTTTGTCGGTTTGGGAAAACGAGTGACTCCGACAAAACCCGGAACTTTCTCCCCCCTCTCACGGATAGCTTCAGCATAAATAGTCAGAAGGTTAGGTTGTGGTTCAATATCGTCGTCAAGGAATAGTATCCAGTCTGAAGTAGACTCTTCAATACCGCGATTCCTGGAACCATTGGCACCTAGATTGACACTGTTTCTAACGATTGTTGTATCATGATAATTCCAAGCCTCAAGCTTCTCCGGGACTGGATGACTTGGGTCGTCGAGAACAATAATCATTCTCCTGCTCATGTCTTTTGGGCAGACAAGATTTCGAATTGATTTCAATACCTTAACATCGGCCCGAAAAGATGGTACGACTATGTCCAAACTGATTAGTGGTGAGTCGCTCATCTGTGAATCTTCCATTGGTGACTGGGTTTCTGGAGACAATGGCAGTGTGGACCAGTTGCACAATTGGCACTGGCTGAATTGAAATCTCCACGGCCCTTTGTAACTGAAATTGAAGTTGTCGCGCCTACTTCACCCAATACCGGTTCGTCTATCCATGAACAGAATTGGTAGCTACCGCGATAGAGGATTGCTTGGCTGTCCCTAAGGCCACACGAAGACCCATCAATTCGGGCCCCTTGCAGAGTGGCAGCCATTGTGCGCCAGAATTTCGGAGTATTGGTAGTCAAAGTCGGAGGATTGTTTTCGAGATATTCCGCCACCATGTCAAATTGTGTGGCGTGTTGAATATCCAAAAGTAGGTGCGAGGCGTTTGTTCCTGCGAATCCATCGTCGAAAATCTGATTGAATTTGACATAATCTAGTTCGTGTTGTTGTGCCCAGTCCAATAACTGAATTACATCATCAAGAGAGGAGTTTTCTGACGTTACAACGGAAATAACACCTAACTCGATATCGAAAATCCCCTCCATTCGGGATTTGCTGATTGTCTGAAAATTCCCCAAGGAGCGAGTAACTTGCGAATCGGACATGTCTCGCGTCTTGGCCAAAACGGTCGCGTCTATTGAGTCGATGGAAAACGCCAGTCCCGACAAACCTTCTGACACCAACGCTGTAATTCGTTCACGGTCAGCGAGCCATCCATTGGTGATCATAATGACATCTTCTACTAATCGTGAGTAGTGTCTAACGATTTGGAGGATATCTGGGTGCAACATTGGTTCCCCTCCTGATAATATGACCCTCTCAACGCCTATTGCCTCCAATTCGAGACGGTCGGCAAGAATGTCATTCAGTGGATAGTGGACCCTCCCCGGAGTCTTGGAAGAACCCCAGCGACAGTAATTGCAAGTGTAGTTGCATAAGTAGGTCACATCAACTACAAGATTTGTCTGTTTCTCGATTTTTGGCAGATTTATTGTAGCGGTCATAATGTCGCCTCCTCTTTGACAATCATCCTGATTGCATCCTCAAGAGAGAATCTTGGGGCCCAATTAAGAAATGATTCGGCGAGTGAGACGTCTGGACATCTGTGTCTGGGTTCGTGAGGTAGCCCTGGTAGAAACATGACGCCAACGGTTTTGTTCGTAGCAATCTGAAATCTCTGTGCTAAGGAAGATATTGTAACTGGTTCTGGGTTGCCGATGTTAATCACTACCGGTATCGGATCTTCGATGTTGATGAGTTTGACCAATGCATCAATGGCATCACCAATCCAGAGGAATGAACGTGTTTGATTTCCATCGCCGTAGATTGGCAAAGGCGTGAACTCTTCAAGAGCTGCGATGAAGTTAGGTACGACTCTGCCGTAACCAGATACTTCCGAGTCCATCTGCGGACCAATAACATTGAACAGGCGGACTGAACACCCAGAAAGACCTCGTCGGATGTAGTCGGACACTATTTCCTCCCCCATCTTTTTTGATATCGAATATGGAGAGCGCGGGGTGAGCATTTCAGAGAGAGATGGATCGGATTCGCTGAGAGGTGTTCCAATCGGTTCCTCGTCCAAAAGCGAACCATATACCTCGCTGGTCGATGAGAAGATTACTCTGGCTCCGCATCGTTCGGCGTATTCACACACACGCATTGTTCCGAGCACATTGGGTGAAATCACAGTTTGGGGACTGTCCATGTACAACTTTGGTATAGCGACAGATGCGAGATGGACGACTACATCTGCTTCCCAGTCAGGAGGAATGACGCGGTTAAGGTCGCAGACATCCGCCTCGATTCGAGTCAGCCTGCTGTGCTCAATCGAAGGGGATGATGTGATGTGATTATCAATAACATAGATACTATCTCCTCTTTTCAAGAGCGCGGCAGCGAGATGCCTGCCGATGAAACCATCGCCACCAGTAATCAAAACCCGCATTCATTCACCAGACCAGTCTGGAAATAGGGTTTCGTAACATATACTTAGATTCTACATTCTGTCCTTCGGTTGCAAACTAGTAGTCTGAAAATCCATTAGGGAGTCATACCGACAGAGGTTTATGGAGGTTAAGGGTGTTCTATTAGCAGGGGGTTTAGGGAGTCGACTCTTTCCATTTACTGAACATACTAACAAGACCTTGTTAACCCTAAATGGCTGTCCAGTCATTGACTTCGCCATGGATACATTTCGGCGCTCAGGGATAAAAGAGATTATCATCATCGGTAACAGATTCATCCAGAATATCGTCGAACACGTGGGTGAAGGAGCCCCCGATGAAGTGATTCACTATGTCGAGGAACATGAGCCTGAAGGTGTTGTCAATGCCATTAGGCTCGCAAGACCGTTTGTGGAGGGCTGCAGGATGATGTTGTATTTCTCAGATAACATCACAAATTGGGATTTCACCGACGATGTGCAATTATTCTCCAAGGACGACATCCCGCCCCCCGGTGCAGTGATATTGCTAAGACGAGTCAATAATCCATCTGAGTTTGGAGTGTGTGCATTCAGTTCTGAAGGTGACCTGATTGACATAGTAGAGAAGCCAGTAGAACCACCCTCCAATATGGCAGTAGGTGGAATCTACCTCTACGACGAGTTATTCTGGGAATTTCTGGATCTCAAATCATCAGAAAAATCAGAGGATATTACGATATCTGACTTGAACAGAGTGTACCTTGGTAAATCAAATGTCCATATTCGTGATGCAGGAGATATGACATGGATTGATTGTGGGACACCTGAAGGGTTACGGACGGGATCAAGACTTGTCAAGGATGGAATTATATCGATAGGTAATCGTGGGTGAGCATATGGATGTAGGCATTATTGGAGTTGGAATTGTAGGGGGGGCAATAGAACATTGGTTCGGACCTCATCATTCGTTATTTGTACATGAACCAACTAGAGGGACTTTGTTGAACGATGTCACGAAAAATACGGATATGGCCTACATCGCAGTACCCACGCCATCGGAAAAGAGTACAGGAGCCTGCGATACTAGTATTGTCGAAGATGTGCTAAGTCGGTTGCCCGATGGATTCAATGCCGTAATCAAAAGTACAGTTCCTCCAGGTACAACTAGGGATTTTCAACTCAAGTTCCCTTCTCTGAATATCGCATATTGTCCAGAGTTCCTTGTAGAGAGGAGGAGTTTGGAAGACTTTGGCAGACAAGATATACTGGTTGTTGGCTCCGAGCACGAGGAGTTGGCAGAATTAGTCTACCAACAACACCTAGAGGCGGGCGTAATTGAGTCGGGTGCATTTTTTTTCACGACATCAACTCAGGCTGAATTGGTCAAATATAGCAAGAATATGTTCTACGCGATGAAGGTCATCTTTGCAAATCAGATGTTCGACATATGTGAGAAAATGGGGGAGGATTGGAGTATTGTTTCTGAAATTATCACAACTCCCCAACGGCAGCCTATTGGTGATTCTCACCTGAATCCTATTTTCGGAGAAAAGAGGGGGTTCGGTGGAAAGTGTCTCCCAAAAGACACTTTGGCACTTGGTGAGTTGGCAGACTCCCTGGGAGTAAAATATGATCTCCTAGATGCAGTACAGTCTGATAATTCTAGATTGAGAGATGAGTCAGTGAACAACCCTCATCCTAGCGTCTAGTTCGGCCCATTGATTCGGATTACACTAAGGCAATGTGAATAATCGATCATAATCATACCCCATCCATCAAACCAATTCTACCGCAGTACCAATCCAATCGTAGAATTAATAATACTCCGATTTTGTAGTCATGTTGGTCGTCCTAGCTTAGTCTACGATTTACCTGACACAATAATGAAAGCCGCGTGATTATATTGAGTAAGAAAACGAAAAGAAATGTTGTCCTTGACTGTGCAAATGTGGCTTGTCAATTTTTGCAAAATATAAACAGTCTAGGAGATGGTCTGGGTGCTGTAGAAGCATACAAGTATTGGAAGAATGAAGGTCATGATGTCAAAGTTTTTGTTATGCAAAGGAAGCTTAGAAATTCAAAAAAACCAGATGATATAATGGCAAACATTGAGACATTTGAGATTGAAATTCCACAAAAGGATAGGGTAACCATCCCAGTATCGGGCGATGATGACGCATACATGCTATCATGGGCAATGAGAAAAAATGCAATTATTGTAACAAACGACCTTTTTCGAGATCACCGTTTGAAATTGAAAGGTAAAAAGCTAAAGGAATTTGATAAATGGTACAAGAACGGCCGATGCGGGTTCATTTTCGTTGATGACGAATTTATTCCTAATCCTCAATTTGAGGATAAGTTGGTGATTGTACAGGGTATCGATTCCGATGAACCAGCGGAAAAATCCCAATCCTCACCCACTGTAGCAGCGGGCAAGAAGCCCGGCAAAAAACCCGATGAGAAGAAAACCAAGAAATTGTTTCCTAAACCCAAGGGTAAGTCACCTAAAGGAAAGGAATGGGATTACAAGACTGGTGGTTGGGTTGATCTCCCGTCATTCAGGTTGGATGATGAAGAAGTTGAATCTTTGAGCCGCCTGAAATTCTTGGAAAAAGTGCGTTTAGTCGAAGAATTGGATCAGTTACTAATAGAGAGCAAGAAGCGAAGAAACGAATCAAATTCTAAAGTAAAAGAGAGTTTGGAACTGAGAAATAGCCTCAACGCCCAAGTCAAAGAACATATCATAGAGGTAGAGAAATTAAGGGAAGAAAGAAATAAATTAAACCAATTAGTGAAGAAGTCAAAAGCAGATAGAAAGAAAATCGATGTAGAATTGAAAGCCACTAGACTTGAAGGTAAGCCAAAGGACATTGAAAGAGTCGAGGAAAAACAAGAAAAATCTCACAAGAAAGTAATGAGTACTGTAATAAAAGCACAAAAAAAACATGACAAGATGATTGAAATTAGTGCCCGAGTTGATGAACTCAGAGATGAGGCTAATAACACTCATCTCGGATTTCAAAGAACACGCAAGGAAGCGGATGAATTCCATAAAAAATACCTTGAATCGCTATACAAAAAATTTGCATTGATGGATTTAATTGAATCTGAACAAGCTTCTACAATGAAGACCGACCTTTCAAACCTATTGAAAAAAAAGTATGACTTACCAATTATTCGAGCAAAAAAGATTAACGTGATTGATGGTCCGATTTTCAGCGAATTAAATACTACACTAAAGGAGGCATTAAGTGAATTCAACTCTAAAACAGGGCGTAGGAAACACATGGCAGATAGGGCGAATGTAAGATATATTGTAAGAAGCAATAATCGACTGCAAATATCTGCAACAGAGGGTTTCTTTTTGGGATTCGTTCGGAAAAATAGAAAACAAATCATTGAGGCTTTCATCAATAAATACAAACTGGATTCACTACATTTACGCATACATAAATCAAAGGAATAAGGAGAAGATAAGTGAAAATAGAATCTAACTAAGGCAATGTGAACAA
>CAZMPT010000043.1:0-1484 GCA_964568285.1 uncultured archaeon
GGAGTAGAAAAACACAAGGAAATGGGAGACTCGCTCAGAAATTTACTTGTGGAAGAAGAAAAATCCAGAGAAACTTCAACGACCCTAATGACTATTGTTGGAATGATAATGACTCTGGTAACAATTGCTATAATCATTCTTTGGTTATCTACCGATGCATTGAATCAAAATATGGGCGTAATACTTCTGATTATTGGAATCGGATGGATGTTGATAGCCTCCTTTTTCCTTTATAGATTATTAGTTTCAACAGAGAAAATTGACCAATTGCGCGATGATTATAAACTAGGTGAAGAAGCGATTGAGACTCCAGATAGACTTACCAAAGACACGCCTGTTTTGAAGTCCAGAAAATATAATCTTGCTGGAAGGCCTGATTATATGATAAAGGAAGGAGATTCACGCATCCCTGTAGAAGTAAAAACTGGAAGGAGACCTAAAGCTCCTTTCTTCAGCCATGTTTTGCAGATTGGAGCCTATTGCCTACTAAGTGAAGAAACCTTCCAAAGAAATCCTAGTCATGGACAAATTAGATATGGTTTCGATAGTGATCCCCATATTGTTGAATGGGAACCAAAACTAAAAAACTTAGTTGTTGAAAAAATAGAAGAAATGAATGACATCCTTGATGGTAAGATGAAAGCACATCGTAACCACAAAAGGGTAGGAAAGTGTAACAATTGTTCCAGAAGAAAGGGATGTCCTGAAAGGCTGAGAAACTAATTTGGACACTGGAACATATATTTATACACACACTCCAATTATGGCGGCCCAGCGATGATTCCCGTTAAAGTTGCTATTTCTGGCCAACCCGGTACTGGTAAAACAAGAACGGTTCTAAGAATAGCCAAAATGATTGAGGATAAATTCCAAATTGGTGGATTCACCACCCATCCTATTGAGGAAGAGGGCGAACTAATAGGGTATAATCTCAAAGACTATACTACTGGTGAAGAAGAATTGTCTGCATCAGTTAGATGGGATGTGAAACCTAAGGTTCCTGGTAGAACTCCTGAATCAACACCATTAGGAATAAGACTCGATGCAGTCAACAGAATAGCAACTGAATCTGTAGCTAAAGCAATAGAGGAAGCTGATCTTATACTAGTGGATGAAGTGGGAAAATTAGTGTCGGAATCAAAGGAATTCAGTGCTATATTGAAAGAAGCGCTAAAATGTGGAAAACCGATGTTGATAACCATGCACAAAAGGTCTCGAAATCCTCTCCTTCAATCAATACGTAAAAGAGATGATCTAAGGACTCTAGAAGTTACACCGATTAATTCTGCAATATTGCCATCAAAGGCAGTTAACATTCTTAAAACCGGAATGGTGTGAAGGAATTTCAGGAAGGAAAAGCAATTTTCAAAGCAAACCTTTCCGGAAAGGGTAAGGGACCAGGGAAGGCCAAGGGCGTATTCTATAATCCTGCAATGAAATTGAGTAGAGACTTACATGTTGCCTTTGCACAGCAATTTGAATTC
>CAZMPT010000043.1:1584-8068 GCA_964568285.1 uncultured archaeon
GATACTGCAGTACTATGTGGGGCAAAACCATCGATTTGTAAGACTAGATACGGGGCGGTTTCAATGAAAAAAGTCGCTGCAAAGGAAGTTGGTGTTAGAATATTATTAGCCAAGATTCATGATTTAGCATCAAAAATGGAAAAGGGAATTGAACCGATGCTGTGTTACTCTGAAGGACATCATTTACGAGTTTTTGTTAAGGTGACTAAAGCCAAAACTGGTACATTGGGGTGGCTAACAGATGACATGAAAGTAATTGAACATGGGGAAAAGGGCGCAGCAGGCCCATTATGGATTGGGAAGATTATTGATTCCAATATGGTTCCTACTTTTGAAAATGGAATATTGAAAAGATTATTGGACACTCTCAGAGAAGAAGCTGATGGTCCCCCAGGATTGTATGACATTAATAATCTTGCCAAAAAGGCAGAAATTGGACAGACGCCACAAAGAATTAAAATTATAGAAAGTATACAAAAATTAGGCTTCTTTGCAAGCTCCAGTGTTTTTTCCCCACTAGGTGTCAAAACAAATGCTACAGAAGACGTGAGAACACAAGCTGTGAAACTCGCCCAATCTTTATAATGTCCCTTTGAGTCCGCGCAACCCCATGGAAGTTAGCGTAGTTGAACAGTCAAAGAACGAATTGGAAATTGAGATTCGTGGAGCCAATGAAACCTTGCTGGGTCCATTGATGAATCACACACTTGCCAATTCAGATGTTGATTATGCCTCCTACTATATGGGGCATATTGTTCTGGATCATCCTAGATTCTACGTCAGGACCAAAAAGGGAACGCCTAAGAAAGCAATCAAAAAGGCTGTAGAGAAGATTATCGCTGACATAAAGGTAATTAGCGACGAAATAACTTAGGGATGTCTAAACCGGCGAGACCGGAGACTGGGAAGGAAAAGTATCTTTCAACCAGTAAAGGTATTGGAGGAAAGCTTCGGAAAATACCTGAAGACTTTGAAGTCCTAGAATTTATTGGAACTGATACGACACCGCACTGGAGTTGGGCAAGAGAAATAGATGGTGGAAGACATTCTATAGTCAAAATCACGTCTAAAAATTGGGACACACACGTATTGGTCAAGGAATTATCCAAAAGATTAGGAATAAGTCAGAAGGCTATCGGTTTTGCAGGAACAAAAGACAAAAGAGCTGTAAGTACGCAATATTTCTCTTTAATGTCATCAAAAAAGAAGATTGAAGAGCTTGAGATAAGCAATGTAAACATAGACTTTAAACATAAAACAACAAAACCCGTTAGATTAGGTAATCTTGTTGGCAACAAATTCAGAATAAGAATCACTGAATCAGACAAAGACGAGAAAAAAATAAATGATGCTCTGGAACAACTAAATGGTGGATTTCCTAATTATTTTGGAATCCAACGTTTTGGTGCTGTCAGACCAATCACACATATTGTCGGTGAAAAAATAATTAGAGGAGATTATCAAGGTGCTGTATGGGATTATCTGACAAAAGAGGGAGGCGATGCTGCAGGTGCAGAAGCAAGAGTTAGATTAAAGGAAAACAAAAATTTAGAAGAGGCGCTAGAAAGATTTCCATATAATTTGCTTTTTGAAAGACAGATTATTGGTCATCTAAGTCGAAACAAAGACGACTATATTGGTGCTTTGAGAGAACTGCCAGAAAGTTTGCTAAGAATGCTAGTACACAGTTATCAGAGTCTTATATTCAATAGAGTTCTTGATCAAAGAATAAAGCACGGTATAGAAATTAGAAAACCAAAAATTGGAGACTACATCATTCCTGCCGACAATTACGGAGGTCCTGATCAGAGAAAGATAATCGAAGTTACTGAAAGAAATCAAACCAAATTGGAGAAAAGGTGCAAGGAAGGGAAAGCTTGGATTGCGGGCCTTTTACCAGGCACTAAAAGTGAATATACAAACGGCATCCAAGGTGATCTTGAGAGAGAAATAATGGATGAAGAAAATATTAATTTTACTGATTTTTTCATTGATGAAATGACTGAATTAACGTCTCTGGGAATGTACAGACCACTTAGACAGAATTTAAATGAGATTGAATTGGAATATGATGAATTTGGCAATCCTATCTTCTCTTTTTGGTTGCACAAGGGTACATATGCAACATCTTTCCTCAGAGAAATAATGAAATGTGAGGATATGAAGGCGTACTAATGGCTACTAAATGCATAATTTTTGATTGTGATGGAACCTTGGTGGACAGTGAGTACCTTACGAACGCAGTAATTGCTCAAATGGCAGGTGAATTAGGCGTTGAAATGACTGCTGAAGATGCAACAAAAACTTTCGGTGGAAAGACAATTGATGCAGTCATGTACACAATGAGAGAGTTGTCTGGAAAAGAAATACCTCCTGATTGGCGACCTAGATTAATAACAAAAGTAAGTGAATCATATAAAACAAATTTGATTCCCATGGATGGGATAAAAGAAGTTCTAGAACAAATGTCCATCCCCGTATGCGTTGCTTCAAATGGAGAACCTCGACACGTCAAGGGCTCTCTTACAATAACTGGACTAATTGATTACTTTGGAGACAAAATATACACGGCCTCTGACGTAGGAATCCCCAAACCTGCTCCAGATCTATTTTTGTATGCTTCTGAAAAAATGAATGTCAAACCCAGTGACTGTGTGGTTATTGAAGATAGTATATCTGGAGTGACTGCAGCAGTTAAAGCAAATATCACAGTTTATGGTCTTGTCGGAATGTGTTCTGCTGAAGAACTGAAAGTGGCTGGTGCGATACCTTTTACACATATGCAGGATTTACCGACCCTATTGGGATTGTAAAATGAATTTAATGGACAAAGTGGTTGTAGTTTTAGTCGTAGGCACGCTTATCGGTGTTGGAATAAATCAATATATCTCCGACAAGGATATGGATGGTGTCTCAAACGACAAAGATGCATTCCCTAGTGATTCTAATGAATGGAACGATCTTGATGGAGATGGAATCGGTGATAATAGTGATCCGGATGACGATGGTGACGGATATAATGATACAGAGGACCTATTTCCTATAGATTCAACCGAGCACAGTGACAATGATCTTGATGGGATTGGTGACAATGAGGATAACGATGATGATAATGATGGCTACAACGATTCTGTAGACTTCGACCCATTCAATGACATCGCGTTGAAATTTGTTTTTGAATGGGTAGAATTGAGTGATAGACAAAGCAACAAAGCTTTCGCACCATTCGTTTTCTACCTATATCAAGGAACTGACCAACTTCACCGATTTGACAACAACAACAATCCTTGGACAATTCCATGGCAAGAAAAGTATGTACTGAACGCCGATTTTGAACTAAATGTTCCTGACAATAGAACTGAACACCAATTCACCGTAATTGCAGTGTTCCACAAATTCAGGAATCCAGAAGAGTTTGATATTAGTGACTCCAATAGCAGTTATCGGGCAAATCTGACCTATAATCTGAGCTCAGATTCATGGGAACAAGGCAGAAATGGAACCTTAGATGGAGAAAATGATCAGACAGATGATGAGAATGATGCAAAATTACATCTGAGTGTGGAAAGCTACTATTTTGGCTATCTTAAATCATACAACTGGAGATTCGATACAGTCGATTATCAAATTAGCCACAATTTTGACCCCTCTAGGTATGCCTTCTATTCAAATCAACCACACACCGTAAGAGAATATCGAGATTACTTAAATTTTGTGACGACTGATGAGAAAGATGTTGTAGAGATAGGGCTTAAACTTGTGGCAATAGCCGAAGAAAAAGGGTTTGATGAATTGGAAACGATTAACTTTGTGATGAGTTTTGTACAGCATCTAAAATACGCTGAGGATAATCTAACTGCAGGGTATGGAGAATATCCTAAATATCCCATTGAGACACTAATAGATCAGTCGGGAGACTGCGAAGACAGTTCGGCATTACTGATATCTCTACTGGAGCCTATAGGATACGAATCAGCTTTAATCCTTATACCTGAAGCATGGGACGGTTATGGCCATGCTGCTGTAGGAATTAACATGACTGGAGCCTCGGGAATGTATTATATTATCAATCAGGATGAAGAAAATGAAATGGGGTACTACTACGCAGAAACAACTGCACCTGGATGGAAATTAGGGGAAATGCCTGATCTCGATTCGGAAAGTGCGTATGTCTATGAGGTCTAGAATGGAATCAGAAAAAGATGAATTCCCAGTGAAAGTTGGTGATGATATATATGGCCCCATATCTCTAGAAAGATTAACTTCTGATGTGAAAAGTGGTAAACTTACAGATCAGGCCAGAGTTTGGGATGGAGAGGATTGGGTACCTATCTCTATCGTAATTGGCGAAGAAGGCTGGAATGATGACGGTTGGGATGAAACATATGGAAGTGAGGAAAGATTAGATGGGGCGCCACTTCCAACAACATCCGCTTGGAAAGATATCACACGCGAAGGGAGATGGATAATGATCTATGGTGACCACCTAGTAATTGAAGGAGGTATGGTCAATACTAAGGACATAGGAAAAATTATTGAAGGGGAACCACTTAGTGGTGGAATACCTCTTCCAAAATTGCTCAATGTATGTTTTACAGATACTAATAGAGGAGTGAAAGTAATGGCTAGCAGTTTTCATAAAATGTATGAGGCCTATTCTTTAGAATGTTGTATTTCTAAGGATGACAGTGAAGAACTTATGAAAGAACTGATGGATGCAAAAGTCAGAATTTTGAACAACTGAAACTTTTTATTCCACCAAAACTGAAACCAGTTATGGAACGCATTAGGTCTCTGATTGTAATTGCGCTGCTTTTGATTAGCCCGATGTTAACTTCAGCCTCAGCTAATGAAAGTGTGATGCATCCAAATATAATCAGAGTGATGAACAGTAATGGTGATACGGAAATCGGATTTATTGTTCAATATAGGCCACATTTGACTGAAGAACACCTAGCAACAGCTGAAGGAATTGGAATAGAAATAATAAGTGTCTTTGAATTTATAGATGGATTTTACGGAAAGGGAGATGCTGAACAAATTAAGTTTCTGAGCAGACAAAAGGATGTAAGTTGGATTGAGCACAATGCTCAGATGGAATACCATATGCAAGATACTACAAGGGTAATAAATGCTGTAGAAGCCTGGAGAACTGTAATAATCGATGAGAATGAACAGATTATTGAGGATCAATTCCATCAACATGATTACATTGATGGAACAGGAGTAGCTGCAGTAATAATTGATACGGGGATTGATGCAGGGCACCCTGATTTTGATTATGATAAAGGCAAAACACTTTCTTACAAATTTGAGAGGGGAAGTGGAACCTGGGTAGAAGCTGAGAATTCAGATACTTCTAGTGGTCATGGAACGCACTGTGCTGGGACTGTAGGAGGCAATGGTGATGCTTCTGCGGGAGCAAAAAAAGGAGTTGCGCCAGGAGCAACACTGATTGGCATGGGAGTTGGTGATATTGCCTTTATCGATAATGCAGTAGAAGCTTTCGAATGGGTCTATGAACATTCTAGGCCTGATGCTAACCCATACAACATACGTGTGACCTCTAATTCATGGGGCAGTTCTGGTTCAGAATATGATCCTTCAAATGCAATTTCACAAGCTGTCCTAAATTTAGCTTATGACAACAATGTTGTTTCTGTTTTCGCAGCCGGAAATTCTGGAGGTGACGGAAATGATCTGCAAACTAATCCTTACTCTAACATCCCATTGGTAATAGGTGTAGCAGCCCTAGAACATGATGGAAGTGATATAGCTGACTTTTCTTCAAGAGGCGACATGACAAAGCCTCAGACATGGCCTGATATTGGTGCACCAGGAGTCAATATTTGGGCAACTGCACCAAGAGCGACCTTAATCGATATAATTCAACGACCTACCGATGATGATCTATACTACATGGCTATTTCTGGAACATCCATGGCAACACCACATATTGCTGGTGTGGCTACACTGCTGTACCAAGCAGCTCCATCACTTGGAATTGCTAACTATCTTTACGAAGATCACGCCGATTCAGAGGGTGAATGGTATGACGGAAGGATAGATACTTTTGTTACAGAAGCTGAATTGATATTGGAATTATCTGGAAGATACATAGAAGGTGCACAATCAAATGCTAACGATTCCTATAGCAGAACCGGTGGTAAGCATGATTGGGGACAAGGCCATGGATTAATTGATGTGAAACATGCTGTACAAATGGCCCTTACACTCGAAAGATTAAGAAATGTGGACAACAATAACGATGGGATACCTGACAATTCGAATGTAACTGTATTTGAGGCAAGAGACAGTATGGATGGCATTAGTCACCTCTACAAAGATCGTGAATACACCGACACCTTGACAGCTGAGTGGAAAGGAGAATGGGCTTACTTTGTAGGAAGCGATGGTACATACATCACAGATTCTACACATTATCTACATGTACCTAATGGAACGACAAGTGCTGAAATTATCC
>CAZMPT010000044.1:0-7750 GCA_964568285.1 uncultured archaeon
CCGCCCATATCAACAGACTGAAATATTTCAGAGAATGCATTGGCACTGGCATTCCAGTCCAGAACGTGAACAAATCCCTGAGAATTTCCAAATATTAATTCATCTTCTCCATCGGCATCGATGTCTGCACTCTTTATCGAGTTAAGCGCTCCAGTCCCAGTACCCACACCTGCGTGCCATATTTCGCTAAGATAGCTCCTATCCGCACCCGCCCGACCATTTGCTCCCTCTACATTCATTGCAGGAACCATTGCAGATAACAAAAATACGATGGCAATCGCTACAGCCTTTCCTGCATTCATGATTAGTCATGGAAAAAAGAGACTATATCAAAGTTATGACATAATGTCTAAGACATTATGGTTCACTCCTTTGACAATTTATCTAACATTGCATTCCTGATTTCTTTGGTGTTCATTCCAGCAGTATCGATACCCAGTCTTTCAGCAGAAGCTCTAACACGTTCTTTCTCTGTTATTTTCCCACTTCCCAGATTTGCACCATGTCCTCTGAATTCACGATATGCTTTTCCAATTACACGAGCTCCATCCATCACTTTTTGAGGACCTAGAAGGACCCATAGCAGAAAAACAATGACAACTAGTTCAATGAGGCCAGGTCCGTTCATGAACCGGTTAAGGCTTGTTCCAAATAAGCTTTCATCTCAGCCTGACTTTCCGCATCAATTCCAAAATATTCCATGAACGCTTCCGTTACACTGAGTTCGAATGTTCGACCTTTACTCTCACGCTGGATCATGCCCAAATCGCGTAGTTCACCTACATGCTCGTAGACCTTGTCACCCAATTTGTATTTCAATTCGGTCTGCAACATGGGCTGTTCATGAGCTATGAGTGCTAATGTTCTGAGAAGATAGGCAGGTATTTCTTGTGGAGCTAGTCTCCTTCCAAATTCAATCGCTTCAGCCTTTAGTTGTAGAGCATATTTGTGACCCAGTTTGACAACTTCCAAAGCTCCTTCACGAGTTTTGTACAATTCAACCAGTGCCTCTAGCGCTCCGAGGGCTTTGTTACGAGAGAGTCCAGTGGCTTCTGCCGTTTCGGTCGCATCGAGCGCTCTTCCAGCAGAGAAAAGGGCAGCTTCCACGGCCATTAATTCATTCATCCGGCACTCTCCAGATTTTTGATATAGATGCTGTGACTTTCAAGATCCTTTTGGATTATGTCTATACGGCCTTCTCTTGCGAGGAATAGTGAACCCACAAACGTCCGCACTATACTAGCCTTTTCTGGTCGGTCCAAGAGATCGCCCATTGGTATAGGTTTACCATTGAATTCGTTGATTCTTTGCCAAACTATCTCCTTGTAATGACTGGGATCATCATTGTGTAATCGGTCTCCGATTTTGTCCGCAACTTCAGACAGCACGGCCTCACGAGCCTCTCGTAATTGTTTTCTACGTTCAAGTCTGGCCTTTCTCTCCGCTTCAGCATTTCGAGCGTCTTCCAGAGCACCAACTAGTTCCATCAACGTGACACGTCTTTCCCCTCTGAAAAGAACACTTTCTTCTATTGGAGGTTCAGCAGAATCTTCCAGTTGTTCTGCATAGGTTGGTTCCCAGCCAAAATCAAATTCCACCCATTCAGGTTGTGGTTCTGGTATTGGTTCGGTGGCCTCGATTGCTCCCGTTGCCCTTAGTCTAAGCACATCCCAGGCCCAACCAAGCACTGAACCTGCTAATGGCAAGTCCAAATCATCATCATTAAGCGCATATTTTTGATATTCTTGTATTAGATGTTTCAAATCCAGTGACCACGGGTCAAGTCCATGTTCTTTCACCAACATGAAAAGAAGTGTCACACTCCTAGTGAATGGGTCTTCTATGGTGGATACTTCCGCAGCAGAGCTTGCAGTGCCAGCGATTTCTATGTATTGATCGATTTTCTCACCATCAATACCAACCATTGCTTTGTGGAATAGCAGGTGATTGACTACTTGAGTACTCAAGCACTCACCTCAGCTTCAGTTGGTAATGATGTAAGGAAGGTTTCCACATCTCTTATCTGGTGTAGGTGCGATACTCCGTTATCATCCATGAACACTCCAATCACATTGTCAGCTTCTCTAAGAGCTGCATGATGCAAACTCACAACCAAGAATTGTGCCACATTAGCCTGTAAAGCGATAGCTCTTCCAATGTGTTCGGTATTCACACCATCTAGATTCTGATCAGGTTCGTCAAGTAGATAGAATGGACTTGGATCATATCCTTGAATTGCAAATATGAAAGCCATCGAAACTAGTGATTTTTCACCGCCAGACAATGCTTCAACAGGGTATAATTTCTTTCGGGGCATCCTAGCCTTTATCGTGACACCGCCCTCAAATGGTGATTTTTCATTTTCAAGGACCAACCAGGCTTCTCCACCTCCAGTAATTTCCTTGAAAGAGGTCTTGAAAGTGTCTCCAATACTATTGTAGACTCCCATGAATTTTGCTTCCTTCTTTTCAGATATCTTCTTTTCCAATCCATCTAGCCTTCGCACCTCCTCATTCAGCTGCTTACGATGTTTTTTGATTTCATCGAACCTTTCAGCTTCCTGACGGTAGTGCTCTAATGATAACATATTGACGTTTCCGAGTCGATTTCGATCCCTTTCCAGGCTCTCTTTCTGCGTTTCCAATTTTTCCCTGCTTGGGACAGTCTGAGGAGTTTTGGTGCCTTCTGGGATTCGCTCTTTGGCATCTACTAATTTGGGTTCACGGGTTGCAATTTCAACTTTAAGATCATCCATAGCATGCTTCCGACTACGCCTGTGCTCTTGTTTCGAGGCCAGTTCGGTCTTCATTTCCGTTAAACCTTCATACAATTCATCTCTTTCATCACGTAATCCTTTCAATTCCTTATACTTTTCTTCTTCTTCCTTACGGAGATCCTTCAATTTTTTATCGAGTTCTTTTGCTTTTTTATTCTCGGTTTTGAGTGTTTTCTGCAATTCTTTCTGATCGTTCTGATTGATATCAATCTCACCCTTCAGACGGCCAACTTCAGACTTCATGGCATCAGTTTTGGCACTCATTGCAGCCAAGTTTGCTTGACTTCCCGATAAATTCTCCCGAGTCACATCTAATTTGGATTGCAATTCTGCAATGACCTTTGAGGATTTTCCTCCAGCTACAGCTTGCAGACCCTTTGTTGATTCGCTTATGTCACTTGCAATCACATTAATTTTAACATCAAGTTTTTCAAGTAATTCTCCTCTTTCAATTATCTCTCCCTGTAATGCCTCTACCATTCCTTCACGAGATTTCAGAGCTTCTTCAGCTTCCTCATATCTTTTCTTAATCTCTCCAGCACGACCATCATAGTCCGTAACCCGTGTCTGGAATGCGGCCCTTTCACTTTCAAGTTCTTGTCTGCTAGTGGCCAATTGGCCAGCTTCTTCCACTAATTCGCTTAATCCAGCAGACAGTTGTAATTTTTCACTTTCAAGACCCTTGATGCTGGACCTCAATTCGTCTATATCATCACGTTCAGATGTTCCGAAGTGGATTCCTATTCTTGGAGCTGCACCACCAACTAGAGCCCCTCCACTTTCCAATAGTTCGCCCTGTAGCGTAACCATTCTTCCTTTACCTAGATGTTCTCTGGCATCATCTAAGGATTCCATTATCACAGTGTCACCAAAGACATTGCCAAAAGCGTCTTTGTAACGAGGGTCAAAATTCACTAAATCTTGAGCGAATCCGATAGCTCCATCTTTCTTTGATATCAGGAGTGCATGAGCACTTGGTTTGTAGGAATGTATCTTGTTCAACGGTAGGAACCGAACTCTACCAATATTGTTCTTTTTCAGGAAATTAATCGCTTCTGCTGCTGCAGTATCATTTTCAGTAACGATTGACTGCAATCTCGCTCCAGCCGCTACTTCTAGAGCTGTCGCATATTCCTCATCCACTCTTCCGAGTTCTGCAATAGTACCTATAATTCCCTTAAGTTTCCCTTCGTCACGACATTGTAGTACAGCAGTCACTCCCTTTGCATATCCACCAAATTCCTCTTTCGCTCTTTGGGCAGCTTCTTGTGAAGCCAGTTTCATTGATTCATCGCGCAATCGAGCCTCAATACGTGATAGATTATTCTGATGTGATTCTATCGTTTCAAGCACTTTTTTGTGTTTTGTCTTAATCTTATCTAGGTTCTTGCCAGTAGATTCTCGGCCAATCTCTAAATCTTTCAGTTGAAAATCAGCTTCCTTAACATCCGTTTCAATTGAATCCAGCCATTGTTTAGAACGAGTAACTTGTCCATTGGCACTCTCAAGTTGTAGTTCAAGTTGCTCTTTTTCTCCTTCGAGGCGGTGTCGTTGCATTTCCAATTCACCAGCATCTTTTCTCAGCCCTTCCAGACTGTCTCTTTGACTGGAAACGGCCTTTGAGTCGCTGGCTACAGCACCTTCCATTTCGCTTAGCCGAGTAACCTTGGCTTTGACCTCACTCTCAAATTTTTTGACGCCCTTTGTAACTTTTTCTAATTCTTTTGTAAGTCCTTTTAGTTCATTAGATGCTATTTTGTGTTCTTCGACTAGTATCTTTCTTATTTTTTCTAACTCTTGTAAATCATTACCTGCCGCATCCGAATTCCTTTCAGCTAAAGCATGTGCCACTCTGACCTGATCAAGTTCCTCCTGTAACTCTCTTGCCTTATCTCCACCCGAAACTGCGATATTCTTCTCCACAGCTTCGAATTTGTTCTGATTTTCCTCAATCTGTTTTTTCCTTTGAGTCTGTTCCTTTTCTAATTTTTCCAATTCTTTTGTATATTTTTCGACAACATCTCTGCGCGTTCCAATCTCAGCTTCTAAATCAAAGACAGCACGAAAACGATTCAGTAATTCATTTTCTTTTATTTCTTCTATAATCTTCTCCAGTTTCTCAGCATCTCTCTTTTCCCTTTCTAGTTGATTCAAGTTTCTCTTTGATTCTTTTGCACGTTCGTTAAGAAGTGTAAGATCAGCTTCTACAGAACTACGGGCACTTCTGGTTTTTCTTAGGCGATTATCATATGCAGTTATCCCTGCGACATCCTCAATCTTCCGCCTTCTTTCGGTACCTGACATGAGTGAGGTTTGAATTACATCACCTTGTTGAATTATGTTGTAACCAGTAGCGTAAAGTCCAGCTCTGGAGAACAAAGCTTCGAATTCACTAGCTGAGGACTTGATACCATCGAGTTGGTAGTAAGTCACAGTATCACTGCCACGGAGTCTGATACCTTTGGTGAAGGTAACACGGTCATTTTCAATGGCTAGGAAGCGATCACTATTGTCAAAAACCATTGAGACTCTACACCCCTTTGGCCCACTCTTGTTCTTGCTCCCTTCTTGATAACCGTTAATCAGTTGTTTCAGTTTGCGAGCTCTAAGTATTTTGGTAGATCTGGTAGAGCCAAGGATAAACAGAATAGCATCAGTTATGTTGGATTTACCTGAACCATTAGGTCCAGTTATACATGTGAACCCAGGTCCGAGGGGGACGGTGACGTGGCCTTTGAAGGATTTAAAATTCTCGAACTCAAGTTCGAGAAGCCTCAATCAGAAGGCCTCCAGTTGAGCTTGTCGGGGCGAGAGGCGCAGGGCGCCTTTGTCGCCATCAACGGTTGGCCGATGTTGTTCTCTATAGGCCTTCCAGAAAGTTCCAATCAATTTGGTACGATCACCACGATCTCCTGCTACCAAGCCAGAAAGATAGTTGGAACGATCTTCCTTTTTCCATTTTGTGGGTGAAAGTCCTGCACGCATAAGCATTCCATCCAAAATCAACCTGCCAACCAGCCCATTTCCTGATTCAAATGGTCTGACTTGCTGGAATCTGTGATGGAACAGTACAGCTCTTTCGAAAGGGTGCAGTGGCGATGGATCATGCCACCATTGTAACAACCCTTCTAATTCGTCCTCTACCAGAATTGCTGGAGGGGGCATGAATGCAGAACCAGGAAGACTTGCAGAATCCTCTCTGAGGACTCCACCTTTTCCAGTGCCTTCAAACAGGTCCTGATGTAACTTCAATATGTTTCTTTTATCCAGTCTTGCAACACGATCTGAGATTTCCTCATGCAATCTTCTCAATGCTAGGGCCTCCAGAACTTTCGAAAGAGGAACACCAGACGGCGCTCGGTCCTGCTCGAAAATAGCTTCTATGTTGTCAATGGGTAAAGGGTTAGATGACAGTGCCATATTGCCACTAATAGTCTGGACACTGTTCAGTGAAGACTGTTGTACTCTTTCATTAGGGTCTTGGAGTCTGTGAAGAGCTCGGTTAAGGAATCGCATTCTTTCCATACCTTGTATCTCATCCTTCTTGAGATATGGTGTTCTATAGGTTTCTGAGGACATAATCGCCATCCGTTCGATTGCGGCCAATTCTAACTCTACAGTATGTTTCTGTTTCAACTGTTCTAATTCACTCTCATTTGGCTCTTCTGAGCCAAGGTATCTTTGGACTTTTTCTACACGCCCATCGTACTTGAAAGACTTGACAAGGTAGTAGTAGTGCTGACCTCGTGTAGTCTTCTTTGTTAGATACACCATAAGTATGCTTCTTATTGGTTCCACCTTTTAAAGTTTTTCCATAGCGGTGCCTAAGTTAAATCTCCGGCCTGAACCACCATTTCCATCAAAAAAATAATAGGTGGAACAGCATTTTTTTACCACCTTTGTTTTAACATTTTATAGACGATGCTACTAGTGAAATGTGGTTGTTGTTCTTTTCATTTGTACAGGGAATGCAGCTCGCTCTCAAATGGCCGAGGGTTTGCTGAAAAACATGAAATCTGGTTTGACAGTTCTAAGTGCTGGTACTAAACCGGAAGGCCTTAGCTCTAGAGCCGTAAAAGCCATGCAAAAAATCGGGTTAGATATATCAGATCAAAGATCCAAACACATAGATGACGTTGCTTGGCATGAGGCAGATTATGCAATAACACTTTGCAGTTCTGCAAACGAGCTCTGCGTAACAATGAATTGGCCTGGAAAATGCAAACGAGAGCATTGGCCAATAGAGGATCCAAATACTGACGACGAATATATAAATGCAAGAGACGAGATAGAGAAAAGGATGGAAGACTTCGTTAATCACCACATTTGACTCTATGGATTAACGTATACTCTATGTTCCTGAAAAAGAGTTAGTATTATATATCGTCCTTTCGTCATTACACGTATATGAAGCAAATCTACGCACTAATAGTAATGCTCATGATGGCTAGCGTTGCCTTTACTGGCTGCGTTAGTGACGACGGAGATGACACTGATGACGTTGACGACACAGTTGAACCCGTAGGAGAGGAAAGCACAAGCACCCTCGACGCAATCATTGCCGCAGGAAAAATGAAGTGTGGTGTTAAGACATCACAATTTGGTATGGGATATCTAGACGATGACGGAGTTCGTTCTGGTCTGGATATTGAATACTGTAGGGCAGTTGCAGCCGCGATTGGTCTGGACCCAGACAGTGACATAGAATATGTTCTGGCAACAGGATCAAACCGATTCGAGCTTCTGTCATCTGGCGACATTGATGTTTTAATCAGAACTACGACCTGGACAACCAGCCGTGATGCAGATTTGAACGCTGACTTCGCAGGAATTAATTTCTATGATGGTCAGGGAATGCTTGTCAACCTTGATGCAATCGACGCAACTTCTGTAAAGGATTTAGATGGAGCAACAGTATGTGTTGGTATCGGAACAACCACAGAGGGTAACTTGGCAGACTACTTTGAAGTCAAT
>CAZMPT010000045.1:0-7691 GCA_964568285.1 uncultured archaeon
TGTTACTGGTTCATCTGCAATAAACCTAGCGTTGTTACGATCTATCTCCAGATCTTCGCATCCTTCACAAGACATTACCCCGTAGCCATCTAGGAGAGTTATTTCCACAGCCCAAGTTCCATCATCAACTGGGATATAGAGCTCATGCATATCCAAGGAAGCGTCGGCTCCTTCGAAGGTCAGGGTAAATTGACCACTATACATCATTGGCAGACCCTCGTTATCGGACAAGGCCCCAACCAGATTTGTAGGACTAATATCAGGGTCAGTATTCGGAGGATCCTCTACACCCATGATTCCATCAAGACGTGAATGATCGGCGTCATCGTTGTCAGCATGATAGGCATCGTGGTCGAAATTCAAGAAGGCATCACATAGCTCTGGTGGGACCTCTCCAGCGTCACAACCACTGCTAATCCATTCACAGCCCTCATCATCCACTCCGTCCTCTAGACAATAATGTGCTGATTCTGCTCCACAGTATTCTGGGTCATACATATCAGGCCACTCATCATCACAGTAGGGTCCAACCTCATAACAGATTTCATCGTCGCTGAAAGGACAATCGCCGTTGTCACCTCCATCGTCGTCTCCACCTTCATTGTAAAGGCCCATCGCGTCTGCCTGGTATACTAACTCGACTATTTTGTCAGCCGCTTCAGCAGGTGTCGAAGTGCCGTCCTGATATGAATCAATGGTATCTAGGATATCCATGTAAAGATTCCAGTAAGGGTCGCCGTCTTCTGTTTCTTCAAATTCATAAGCATATGGAAGGCGTGCTCTGTCATCTCCTTCAATGATAGACTCCACTCCTCGACCGAGCCCATCATCATAGATGCGGAATTCCTCATACAGGTAGAAAGACTCTTGTCCATACTCGCTCGCACTGGTGTTAACCCAATCCTGAGCATAGTCCAATGCTGAGCCGTCATAAGTCCAGTTATCTTCCAGCTCGTAGGCAACGTCTACATATGTCTGATCATCATAACCATCTTCCTCGTCGTAGAAGCAGCCTACCATTGAGCCGTATCCAAGTTCGTACTCGGCCACAAAAGCGTAGATAGCGGCGTGGAATGGATCTTCGGGCCATGCGATGTCACATTCACCAGTACCACCATCCCAATAGGAAGCCAAGAGTTCCCCATCCCAGATCTCGATTATATCGCCATTCTGGTCGACCAGCTGGTTCACATAGAAACCTGAGCTGTAAGTGTCATAACCTGCGGTAACAACAACATAGGTTCCCTCACTCAATTCTACTTGAAGTACGCTTTGACCACAATCATCTGCGGGACAATCGAAATCCTCATCATAAAAATCATCATTAGCACCTAGGATATTGTCGTATGGATTATCCGGATTGAAACTGTACTCGTACAGATACAAGGCCAAATCTGCGCCCCAACATTCATCGGGTTCACCATCATCATCATAGTCATAACATTCCCATTGTGCAGAGGTTATGGCTCCATTGAAACCATCTTCACCCACCGTTAATTCATAGGTATCATAAAGGGGGAAATTTGCATTATAGTCTGTAGAATCATAATGGGCAGAACCAATTTCCATCATTCGAGTCTCATCAACTGAACCGGCAAAGTAGGTAACTGGATTGCCATCTGAATCGACGATAGTATGGTTGTAGTCTCCAGTTTCACATTTAAGTTCGTGCGAATCATCTTCCCCATCCTCATCATCATCGGTCCACTCATCATAACATGAACCAGTAGTTAGTATGGAATAGTCACCTGCGGAAAGATAGGCTTCCCCGTACGTGGCACAGAAAAAATCAACCTCATCGTCATCCTTCCAATCACAGTAATATCCAATACCTCCGATGAGACTATCTATATTCTCTGGATCTTCCACGACACCGCTGTACAGATACACGCCACCACCCCAGTAATACTGCTGATACTCATCCTCTCCATCCGAACAATTCCACTCCCAATCATTAACTTGACTTACCCAGACCTCGCTACCATCATGGCAGTCAAACCAATTGATTTCGTTGCCATCGTCATCATATTGTTGCTCATCAGAACCGTCACCACAATCCTCGCTTCCATCATTTATGTAGTGGAATGGCACTTCCTCTCCATTACCACAAACGAAATTTGGGCTTTCAGAGTACAGGAATTCAGGGTAGATTCCATAAGTTCCGGCATCCTCTTCGCCAATGTAGAAACTTTGGATATCGTAGGCAGCCGGCTCGTTATAATCCTCGGTGCCATCTCCATAGACGTCAATAATGGCCTCCATCAAATCTTCAGGCCCCATATCTCCATCCTCATAGGCAAAAATATTGTTGAAGAAGGCTCTCCCGTCCTCTCCATCAAAATAACAGAACTCATGAGAGTCATCATCATTACAAATATTGTAGAGATTTCGTTGGAATTCTAACATAGAACATATAATATCTCCATTTTCATCCATACAACTCATAAAATTTTCACATTGTAGTTCGGTCAAACCAGGTGGACAGCCGAATGAGTCATCGCCTCCACCATCACCTGAATTTATCATCTCAGTCCAAAGATTGAAACAGTCTTCAGTAATTTCTCCTTCATCAGTTCCGATCATATCTGCACACATCATTGATATTTCTTCACGCGTGTCATCGGACCAGTCGGTCGGCATATCTGCCCCGAATGTGATGGTCCATTCCTCCAGAGTGTTCATCTCTGCAGTTACATGGAAAGATTCAGGTACTGGACCCTCGTTGTCTCCGCCGTCATGCTCATCTGCTCCAACATTATATGTTGGAATTGCAACAAAAACGCTCATGACCATCATGAGAAATACAGCTAGCACTGAAAATCTGCTAAAGCTCATAGGTCATGTGTAAGATGATGATATATATAGGCGATAGGTCCCGAAACATAATACGGCAAAAAATATATTTAAGGCTAAGATTAACTTTTCTTAAGCCATATTAAGTATTATAATTCGCTTTTTAACGAACGGCTGAAGAGACAGCTGCAGACATGCACTTGGTCACTTTTTTGGCCGTTGGAATGTGTAATTTCTCATCAGGGCCATGTGCATTTCCACCTGGGCCTCCTGCTCCTGTAATAATAAATTTAGAATCTGGATAACGAGACTGAAGCATTGCCATTACTGGTATAGTGCCACCTATGAAAAGTGACATTGGAGGATGTCCATAAAATTCCTTACAGGCGCTTTCAAGTCCTTTTGATATCTGATTCGGAAGTTCTGGTGAAAGAAACCCATCAGCGACCTCTGTCATCTTGGCCTCAACATGTGCCCCATTAGGTGGGTCTGACTCCAGAAGTTTCTGAACTTTCTCAGAGACCTCGTGTGCACTGATGCCTGGTGGAGTGCGAATCGATATCTTTAGATCGGTATTTGTTCTAAGTACATTCCCTGCATCCTGTATGGATGGGATTCCATCGGCCCCTATTATCGAAAGACTGGGACTCAGATTCATTGTCATTACAATGTCAAGCGGATCGTTGACCTGTTTCTGAACACCATCTAACAATGGGAAATCATCAATCGAATCTCCTCCCATTTCTGCTATCTGGGCACATTCTTTCTTCATCTTGTCAGTAATATCAAGATGTAACCATTCTGGAAGTATCTCACCTGTATTCTCATCCTCAATTCTCGACAATAATTGTCTTGCTAATCTGAATGAAGATGGCATCACTCCACTACCATGTCCTGAATGAACGCCAACTGAAGAAACTTTGACGGACAGTTTACCAGCAACGATACCTCGCAAGCTCTGAGTTATCCATAATCTGTCATAATCCATACCTCCTGTATCAAGAACAATAACCAGATTTGGAGTACCCAGATCTGATTTCATCTCATCTAGATAGAATTCTAAGTCTGGAGAACCGCTCTCCTCACCTGTCTCTATCAGGAACCTACAAGTTGGGTGTGAAACGCCTTGATCCTGAAGTGCTAGAACTGATAATACGCCTGCATATCCACCATAACCATCATCGACACTGCCTCTTCCAAAGAGCCAATCATCCTCTATCACTGGTTTCCAAGGGCCTTTTCCTTCAGACCATCCCTTTGCTTCAGGTTGTTTATCAAGATGAGAATAGAATAGAACTTCACCATCTGCTTCTCCGTCAATTCGAACCAAAAGAACTGGGGACCTGTTCTTTAATCTATGAACTGAGATAGTAAGTCCTTTCAATGGCAGACTTCGGACCCAGGCAACAAATGTATTCACTGCCGCATCAAGATATCCGTTAGCCTCCCAATCTGCATCAAAAGAAGGAGACAGAGCTGGAATCTCAACAAATTCGCAAAGACTGGGTAAGGCTGAGTCATCCCACCATTGATCTACGAAATCAGATAATTGTGAAAGGTCTAACTTAGACATCTATGCCTCATCAAGCCTTAATCGCTGTTAGTTATTAGTGCTTTCTTCTCAAAGCTACAGCAATGAAACCGAATATGGCTATAACCAAACTAAAACCTGGAAGGCCTTCGTCCTCGGATGCTTCAGCAATTATTTGTGATGCTGAACAACCTTCTGCATCCACTCGGTCACCAACTTTGGTTCCTGGACAGCGATCATTGTCATCATCAATTCCATCGTTATCATCATCCATATCTTCTTCATCCACAATTCCGTCGTTATCGTCGTCAGTATCGAAAGTATCCACTATACCATCATCATCTGCATCAGGATCACCTTCTTCCTTTAGAATATCGTTCCTTTCTTTATCGGTTAGAGGAGTAGCTATAACATACTGCAATAAATCAGTTTGATTCTCCTCGTCCCAATAAAATTCGGGCACATATGCTTCGTAATGATTAGTTCCATTCATTTCATATTCTACTACTATTCCCATCCACCCAAGATGACAACGATTATCATTCAAAACTTTATCAAAACCCCAAACCTCTAGACAATCTTCAGGTCCTGCCTCATTTGGTTCACCTTCTGCCCAGAAATCGTGTGTGAAATTTTCACCCGTTACCCATTCCCAGCCACCAGAGGGTTCTGAATAATCTGGATTATCCATATTGTGAAAACCTCCAAGCCAATACGATTGTCCATCCAATAATGAATAAATCATTTCAGCTTCTTCCACACTAGTTATTGTTGCAAGATGGCCGTTAACTCCTTCATATGTTAACGTTTCAGCATATTCTGCAGCCTCATACCAATCATGGGACCCATAATCAGCAAATCCTTGTCCAAAAGTTGCTTCAAATGTATCAACTGTGCCATTCTCTGCAGCAAATCCAAACCATTCGAATGGGGGCTTGTACCAATTATCATCCTTGTTTGGCCAAACATTCGTATTTTCTGTGGTAATATTTGTGAAAACTTCACCATATCCTAAACTAACGTGAAAATTAGTCTCTTTACCCTTGAAATCTTCGTCAGGCCACTCAAAAACAAGTGTGTGATTTTCGGGTGTATGAGTCGCATTAGGGAATTCAATGTGCATCCACTGACCAATCCAAAGACGAGCATCTTTGTTAGATGAAAGCCCTCCAATCAAGTGAGATGTTGGACCCACGCTTTCAAATTCCCAATTGGACCAAACTGCTTGGACTCCATCTATTGTTAATGTTGGACCAGCTTCTGCAGTTACTTGTCTATCATAGTGATCTCTTGTCATCTCATGTTCAATCATTGAAAGGGCCTCTCCATTATCATCAATACTCTTGAGTGTTTCATTTACATGATCCAAACGACTTGACATATCTCCTCGAGGAACACCATCTATCATTGAGTCTATCTCAAAATTGTCTCTAACCCAAGTAATCATATCTAAAGTAATCAACTGATCCGTTGGAATCTCATAATCCAGATACATCTTGGCTTGGCCATCATATTTACTTGTTAGATTTGATATCTCCTCAATTCCCTTTTGAGAATCTTTCGTACCATTTGAAATATCATTAATAACAGTCCAAACCTCTGTTCGATACTGTTTATCCAGAACTGAAATCTTATAACTTTTAACAAGAAGCTCTCTGAATTTTTTAGATTCCTCAGAAGAATATTCTCTACGCATATAGACTGAACCACTAAAATCCGGATATCCATGTTCATCCACATGCTTTTGATTCAATTCATGGATGTGTAGATCATAATACAAATATGGTTGATTATCATAAAATTCTTCATCTTCTTCAGCCTTGTATGTTGGAGAAAAGAACAGCGTACTCAATACAAGAGTTGCGACTAAGCCTAGTGCCAGTGCCTGTCTGGACATATTGATGTCGTACTGTAGCGCTATTTATTGATATCTAAAATCCAACGTAACTATAAAGACCCATGATTTGCTAGAGATTATGACTGGCTGGTATAGGTCTCACCAAGTCCCGTTCATACTAGCTGTGATAGCCTTCATGATTATCACAACTGGAGGATGGATTCGGATAAGTGACGCGGGTGAAAGTTGTCCTGACTGGCCTACGTGCTTTGGTACTTGGGGATTTGATGTATCACCTGAAGAGCAAGAAGAATGGTGGAAAGAAAATCCCGATGAGATAGATTCGAGAGGTGAGGGACATAGATATACTTCAGACCAGATTTTCACAGAGTGGTTACATAGATTACTAGTGGGAATTATAGGTATTCTAGTTCTGTACAGCCACTATACTGCTTGGTCCCTAAGGGATGAGATAGGTAAACTGACCTATAGTTTGCATTACATCGTGACATTCCTTTTGGTGCTTCAGGCTGTGATGGGATACATCACTGTGGACATGGACAATGCGCCTTGGACTGTCTCATTACATCTATTGCTCGCTTTGGCCTTTACAGGATCACTTATTGCTGTAGGACTTGTCTGGTGGCAGAATCAGAGTGGACTGCCTGAATATATGCAAATTGAAAATCCATCTGAGGAACTAAGAAGATTAACTGGAGGTACGGCTCTAATCGTCCTTGTACAACTTCTTGTTGGGGCTTATCTGTCCAGTGGATACCACAGGGCCGCCTGCGGGATAGAATTTGGAGATAGTTGGCCTCTATGTGATGGAAAGATAATACCTAATCTCAGCGTACTAGGTTTGCAGATTCAATTCCTTCATCGTATTCTAGCAGTTGGTGTTGTTGGGCTACTTTTCTGGTACAGTCGCTGGATTAAAGCTAATCACGGAAAATCAGTTCTCTCATCATTTGTTGACGCGGCACTAATATTATTTTTCTTGAACATCCTTCTGGGAGGTTGGTATCTAATATCTGCAGGATTTACGTCAGAGGCTGTTTTCTCTGGATCTCTCTCCCTACTGCACTTATTGCTAGGAGTGTGCACATTCCTGTGCCTTGCCTGGGCTTACTTGCTATGTGCGTTACCAAGCCACAACCCCAAAGTCTAGACTGTCTAGAGATTCATTTCTTGTATTGCGTTTTCAAAATTACTCTTTAGAACGTCCTCCCTCTTCATTCGTACATAGTTCCTGAGGTGAACCAACAACAATACTACATTTAGAGGGAGGAGACCCCACATCTCTTGTGTAATTGTAAGCCACCACCATACCATTTGGCTAAAAATTCCGACAACTGGAGCATTTCTTGACCGATTGCCATATATCCAAACCGTAGCTATTGCTGCAAAAGAAGCTGCAAGTTCTGCAAAAAATTTTTCATCGAATTCCATTCTTCCTAGTGCATCATCCTTGGATCAAAGTAATATTTGAACTCCAGAATATTATTGAACGGATCTGACAGAAATATA
>CAZMPT010000046.1:0-7632 GCA_964568285.1 uncultured archaeon
AAAAGTCCCGCGTAATCAATCAACCCATTCATGAAAGTTCGTAGACTTTCTTTCATCGAATTTATTCGCCTAGAGCTTCCCTATATCCTTCGCCATCCAACCAAGATTTACTGTAATCTGGATCTTCTACCCCTAGTGCAGTCTTAGCGACCTTGAGAGGATAATGAGTGTCAACCATGACAGCCAATTCGTCAGTCCACTTAGCTCCAATTGATCCTTCATACTTTCCAGGATGTGGACCATGTGTAAGCCCATCTGGGTGGAGAGTCATTGAACCAAATTCAACACCTTTGCGAGACATAAATTCCTTTGAATCGTAGTAGATTACCTCATCAGACATAACATTTGAATGATTGTATGGTGCAGGAATTGCATTTTCATCGAAATCAAATGGCCTTGGACAGAAAGAACAAACCACGAATCGATCGCTAGCAAAGGTTTGATGCACCGGAGGCGGCTCATGTATTCTACCCACAATTGGTTCAAAGTCATGAATGCTGAATGCATATGGATAGTAGAATCCGTCCCATCCGACTACATCACATGGGTGATGCCCTAAAGTTACCTCAGTGAATCTATTTCTCTGCTTTACGATAACTTTGAATTCACCTTTTTCATCATGAGCGACTAATTCGTCAGGTCCTCTAAAATCTCTTTCAGAATAAGGACTTCTTTCGATAATCTGTCCATATTCGTTTCTATATCTTCTAGGTGTGCGTACTTCACCAGGCGATTCTACAATCAATAGAGAATGCTCCTCATTATTCATCACGTAACGATGCAATATTCCTCTCGGGATTACAATGTAATCTCCTTGAGAGTATTCCATGTTCCCAAAAGCAGTTTCCAGAGTGCCACTTCCTTGGCTTACGTAAATTATCTCATCTCCTTGGGCGTTTCGATAATGATAATCATCATTCTTGTCCGGATAGCACATCATCATTACAACGTCATCGTTGAATAGGAAAGGAATCCTGTCCATTATTGCACTTCCACCTTTCTTCTGTCGATTTGTGTAAAAGTGCCTCATTCGGAGAGTTTTATCATCATCTTCTTCTACATTAAACGTTCCAATTTCCTTAGTTGAGATTACTTCAGTTGGCGGATAAATGTGGTAAAGAAGCGAAGACGGACCTACAAATCCCTTGTTTCCTTTTAACTCTTCGTGGTAAATCTTACCATTCTTATCTCTAAATACAGTATGCCTTTTCTTAGGCAATTTTCCTAGTTTGTGATATCTATGCATTACAAATTACCTCTTTCTTCTTGATGTCTTTCTATAGCCTCAAAGAGAGCTTTGAAATTTCCGACTCCAAATCCTTTAGATCCTTTTCTCTGAATAACTTCATAGAATAGGGTTGGCCTATCCTCTACAGGTTTGGTGAACAATTGCAAAAGATAACCTTCATCATCTCTGTCTACAAGAATCTTCAGTTTTCTTAGGACTTCGAGATCCTCATCAATGACTCCAACTCTTTGAGTAAGATCCTCATAGTAAGTATCAGGAACTTCTAAGAATTCAACACCATTGGCCTTTAGTTTGGTGATGGCTTTGATTATATCATCCGTCAAAAGAGCAACATGTTGGACCCCAGGACCACCATAAAATTCTAGATATTCATCAATCTGAGACTTTCTTTTTCCCTCTGCAGGTTCATTTATGGGGAATTTGATTCTTCCATTATCACTTTCCATTACTTTTGACATCAAAGCCGAATATTCAGTAGAGATGTCATCATCACTGAAGTGCTGTAACTGCGTGAAACCCATAATATCTGCATAAAAGTTAACCCAATGATTCATTTTTCCAAGTTCAACGTTGCCAACGATGTGGTCTACGAATCTCAGACCAACGGAATCTCCTTCTATTTTACTTTCCGTAAAACCAGGAAGAAAAGGTCCATTGTAGTCGTTGTGTGAAATGAATGAATGTATAGTGTCTCCGTAGGTGCATATTGATGCGTGCGTTATGCTCCCGTTCTCGTCACTAATCTCAACAGGTTCAGAAGCACTTTGTGCACCTCTTTCAATGCATGCTTTGTAGCAAGCCTTTGCATCATCAACATGGAATGCAACGTCTTTGACGCCATCACCGTGCTGCTTTATGTGCGAAGAGATGCCATTGTTTCCATTGAGAGGAGTAGAGAACACAAATCGGACTCGCCCTTGCTCAAGTACGTAACTAGCCTTATCTCTATTTCCAGTCTCTAGGCCCGAGTAGGCTACCTGGTTGAAACCAAACGCACTTCTATAGAAGTACGCAGCCTGCTTTGCATTACCCACCCAGAATTCTATATGGTGTACGGCTTTTAACGGCACTGCGTCCTTTGTCATTGATTTATTTCCGAAACGTTACTCCTAAGGGTCTATTCCCCTATGTCCAGTAGCTTAAGAATGTTTAGCATTATTAAAGTCTCGTTTCAAACGTTAGATGGGTAATAGTTGAGCCAATTATAATCATAATCGAAGCTAGGAGAGAATGGAGACGATGGGTCATTTGATTCTAACAATAACTCCCATTCACCAACGAGATCTCCTTTGTCTGCTACGAATTGAATTGATTCCGTCTGCCCGTTGTTTAATGAATAACTCTCCGAGAACTCCGTTCCTGAAGGTCCAGTAATAGTCACTGTTACTTCGGAATTTGATGGTAACGCGTCATTCACTCCAGTAATGTTAACATATATTTTTACCATTTCAATGTATGGATTTGCAGTAATAGCAACGGATGTCTCCGAGCCGCCATCTACGTTTCCTTCACCAGTTTGGTTATGGTTGATACTTATCTGTTGAAACTCAACACTTTGCCGATCTTCACTATCTTTGGCAGTGAGAACCACAAAGTACAATCCACCTTCAGACCAAGAATGCGAAACACTTTCACCAGTTGCAGTATTACCGTCACCAAAGTCCCACTCATAAGTTACGAATGCACCTTCTGACATTTCCGCATCAAATTCGAAAACATCTCCAGTCCAGCCTTGCGTTTCACTAACACCTATATTCGCATCTAGTATCACTGGATCAAAACCAACTATTCTGGGGCCAACCAATTGCCAAATCACTAGGAAAACAACGGTAAAAGCTAGAACTCCAACTAGATTGTCTACAAATACTTCTTTTCGTTCTTCGGTCATTCCCTGCTTAAACTGGTCTAATATTCCTGATACTCCATCAGCAAAAATAAACCCTCCATCTAGAGGAACAGCAGGCAATGCATTGGTCAATCCAACCATTAGGTTAAGCCAAAAGATCCAGTAGAAACAATTGGCTAATATCCAAAAAAGATTATCTGGCAATATTCCAGGTATTCCTGTGGGTTCGAAAAGGGCAGTGAAGTGTTCGGGAAATGGTTGTAGTTTCTGGAAAGGTAGAGTAATGTATTGCAACATTGAACCCCCACTACTTCCAGGATGTGCTAAACTGTCTGTAACCAGTTCAGGGTTTACTACAGCAATACCCATGAATCCCTTACCAGACATCCATGATTCGTAATAGTCAGGATAATACTTCAGATAGTAACTTCCTTTATCTGAAAGAGTGACCTGATAGGTTTCAGGTTGACCTTTGTTCAAGACAGATACATTGACCGTTTGTCCCGCATAAGTTTCATTCATTATGTCTGAGAAATCTTCAGCGTTGTTAACGTCCTGATCATTGACAGACGTTATGAGCATCCAGGGTTCAAGCCCAGCTTCTGAGCCTCCATAATCCATTACTACATTAGCAGATAGGACTCCATCATTCGATGGCTCCAGTGAATCAACCATCACCCACGAGAAAAGTAAAGAGAATATGACTGCGATTACCATATTGCTTCCAGGTCCTGCAGAATACAGCCTCATTCTTTCCCACCGTTTCATGTTTTTCATTTCTTCTTCATCAGGTTCGACGAATGCACCGACTGGGAAAATGAACATCAGAAGTCCCAGTGCCTTGATTTTGACATTAGCCACTCTGCTCAGTATACCATGACTGAATTCATGAACAACCATTGCGACAACCAATGCTAGAATTCCATACCAAAGAGGAATCACTGGGTTCAATCCAGGCAATCCAATCATCATCTTAGGAGAAACCGCAGATGTCTTTGGTATACTCCACGCTAAAGTCGCCTGCCAAGCCAGCAGCAAGAACATCAAAATCATGATAAGGAAGACAGTTACAACCCACACATCTCCCACTCTTCTCCAGAATAGGTTGTATTTTGATATATTCTCTATAAATTTCTTCCCAGCATCGGTTCTCCACATTACGAAAGACCGACCCCACACCAGATCAAGGTTGTATTTTTCGAGATGGCCTTCGTTCTGGGCCCATCTCATTCCAGGTACCCAGATCAGCAATAGTATCGCAAATTGTGTATACCCAGAGAACAACCAAGATTCATCTTCTGGAGAGGTCTTGATAGCCAGATAGAGAACGAATAATACTACTAGTATGAACTGGAAGTGTCTACGAACATGTACTTCGATTGGCATTCCTGTCCAATCTGCTTGAATATTCTCTTCCTCCTCAGTCACGGGTTAGAGTCCACATGGGGCTTTATTTAACCTCCATTATAGAGCAAAATGGCCAAGAAAAAGGGTAAACGGGAAGAGACGTTTACTTTTCCTGAATTCGATAGAGCCGAGTATCGAACTAGAGAACTTCGGGATTCTAAGGTTGCACTCTTTGCCATATTCTATGCGATAGTGATTGCTGTGCTGTGTTACTATATTGTTAGGATGACAGACTTAGGTGGCTACGTCATGTTTCTTGGCTTTGCAGCACCTTTTGGCCTAATACTTATATTGCCTAACATAACAGATACCAGCGAATTCGAGAGGAAGAATTGGGTTGGTCCTATGTTCATGTCATTCATGGCTTGGCTTGGTTTGTTTATTTTACTTTCAAATCCACCATTCAATGACATCGCCAAACCAAAATTTCAGCAGAACGAAATCTATACTGAAGTTGATGGAAAATGGAATACTACAATGAGTTTGGAAGAAGATACTCCGTTTGTACTATTGATAAGTGTCAAAGATAACTGGGAGATTGACAATGTTCAGATATCAGGTAGCAAGAGTGGTAGTGGCTTCATGACCTATGAGCCGATGACCAAACTGGAGGAGGGAAATCAGTTTGGTATTTCTGCAGACAATATGTACTATTATTATTTCGATAGTGGCCTGAGCATGAACATATACACATTTACTTTCAAGGCCGTTGACGAAGAAGGCAATTCCAATACAAAACGCTCTACGTTCACAATTTTCCCTCAAGAAGAGTAGATATTCAGAGTAATTTCTGTTGAATATCGTGTAATTTTTCTAGTGCCTGCAAGGGAGTCAAATTCATCAGGTCCATCTTTCGGATTTCATCAAGAACGGGATTCTCCTTGGTTTCTGAACGAGCACCAAAATCAGAACTAAATACGGACTGCACAGGTCCAACTTTAGATACTTCAATCGTTGATCCCTCCTCCAGTTTCTTCAGAACTTTTCTTGCTCTTACCAACACACCTTCTGGGACTCCTGCCATCTTTGCTACATGAATACCAAATGATGCGTCTGTTGGACCTTCAGCTACTCTGTGTAACAGTGTAAGTTCATGACCATCTTCTTTGGCCTGCATATGGCAGTTTACCGCTCGGTCTAGTATTCCTGCAACGTCAGTAAGTTGATGGTAGTGTGTGGCAAATAAGGTCTTGACACCTTTACCAGCGTGTAATTCCTCAGATACCGCCCAAGCCAGAGCCAATCCGTCGAATGTGGATGTTCCTCTTCCAATCTCATCCAAAAGTACAAGGCTGTTTGGTGTAGCATTCCTCAAGATATTGGCCAATTCCAACATTTCCACCATGAATGTTGAATGTCCATGTACGAGGTCGTCATGTGCGCCTACGCGCGTGAATACACGGTCTACCATTCCTAGTCTAGCAGATGATGCAGGGACGAAACAACCTGCCTGCGCCATTATGCAAATCAGGGCAGTTTGCCTCATGTAAGTTGATTTGCCTCCCATGTTGGGCCCAGTCAGAATCATCAACTGTCGCTGTTTGTTATCCAGTTGTAGACTATTGGGAATGTATTGCCCTTCCCTGAGTATCTCTATGACAGGATGCCTTCCATCTGATATTGAAAATGCACCATCGTCCGACATCTCAGGTCTGACATAATTGTAGGCTTGACTAACCTCAGCCAGTGAACAGATTGCATCTATCCTTGAGACGGCCATGGTGGTCGATTGTAGTGAGCCCAAGAATTCTAGGATCCATTCTCTCAATTCCTTGAACAGCTCAGTCTCAAGAGCTTGTGATCTCTCATCCGCCCTCAGTATGGAAGTCTCTTTTTCCTTCAGTTCAGGAGTGATATATCGGTCACCAGCAGCTACTGTCTGTTTACGATGATAATTTTCAGGGACTTTCTTGGCATATGCCTTTGGGACCTCAAGATAATATCCGAAGACTCGGTTGTACCCTACCTTCAATTTTGGTATGCCTGTTTTTTTCTTCTCTTCTGATTCCAAAGCAGTTACCCATTCTCTCCCACTGCTAGCTCTAGCCCTTAGATCATCAAGTTCTTTCGAGTATCCTTTTCGGAATATTCCTCCGTCTCTTAGTACCAAAGGAGGGTCATCAACCAGTGCCTCAGCAAGTTTCTCAGCAACTTGCTTGTGAGGATCAATTGATTTGACCAACTTCTTCACTAATTTCGATTTGAGCGGCTCCTCGCTCAGGAATTGTTTAAGGTCCTTGAGAGTATTGAGACTGGAACGCAAACTATCCAGATCCCTTGGTGATATCGAGCCATGTCCTAATCTTGACAACAATCTCTCCACATCTTGAAATCCTTTCAGGATATCACGTATCTCACGTCGACTTAGTGTGTTGTCAAATAACTCTTGAACAGAATCATGCCTTTCATTGATTCGATCTAAATCATGTAATGGTCTCAGGAACCAGTCCTTCAATCTTCTGGAACCACCAGCAGTAGAAGTACGGTTGATTACTGCAAACAATGTGTCCTTGGATGAATCACCAATAGTACGTACTATCTCTAGATTCCGTAATGTCACTGCATCCAACGTCATAGCCTTGGCTTTGACCATCAAAGATGGTGGTCTGAGATGAGGTAATTCACTGAATTGCGTGTCGATTGCATATGATAGAATCGAACCAGCTACAGTGATTGCCATTGGGTATGTTTTCAGCTCTTCTACACTTCCGAATCTTTCTTCCAGAATCTTCTTTGCTGCAGGATACATCCAAGCGTCCGCTTTCCGAGGAGTAGTATTGACGCCTAATGCCATCATCCAGTTCGCTATGTTCTCATTACCTTCAGGGATAATTACTTCGGCCGGAGAGTAACGAGCCATCTCAGATTCCAAGGATTCTCGGTCTCTGAATTGAGCAGTTGAGAATTCTCCAGTTGAGATATCCATGATAGCTAATCCTAACCCGTCATCAGTTTCGTTTATCGATGCCAGAAAGTTGTTGGAAGCACTTAGCATTGAACCTTCCACAACAGTTCCAGGGCTGACAATGCGCGTCACTCCACGGCGTACGAGGCCTTTGGTACTCTTAGGATCCTCCAGTTGTTCGCAGATTGCGACCCTGTGTCCTTTCTTGATTAATTTACTAAGATA
>CAZMPT010000047.1:0-7454 GCA_964568285.1 uncultured archaeon
TGGTAGTTATAGGTGTTTTAGGAGGAATTTCAATGGGAGGTTATGCAACTAATGTGTCAGTACTCTATGATAACATATATGAGGATGATGAAGATGGCGTAAACCTTCCAGATATTTGGGTAAATCTTCCAGTTGGGACCTGGTCTGATCAAGAGTCTCAGAACCTTTGTGACAAGTTTGAGGAGGATTTTCCAGTTGATTCACCTAGAATCGACAAATGTGAACCTCGCCTAGTTCTTGATGGAACTCTTTTCCATCAGGGCAATCCAGTTACAGCAGTTTGGCACGGCATTGATGAGGGCGAAGTTGACAAGGTTTGGATACCAGATCATGGTTGCTGCGAAGGAAGAATTGCACAGACGGCAACAGAAGTTGTGATTGATGTACATGTAGCTGAGAATTTGGATATTTCTGTTGGAAGTTCAGTATCTTTAGGAGCTGGTGAGGGCCGTATGAATTTCACGGTTGTTGGTCTAGGTTATCATTCAAACCACTTCTGGTTTGCGCCCGAGGGTTCACTTTTCCCTGCTGAAAAAGGTACCTATGTTACAGGTTATCTAACGTCTGAAGGACTTGAGAATCTGGCTAATCTCACTACAGGTTCATCGAATAAGATTCTAATTGATCTGGAGGGAACACCAGGTTTTGATATTCCCACAACTGAGAAGTTTGAAGGAGGTGAAATCGATCCTGTAAAATCCCATGTGAAAGAAGTTTTATTGGGTGAAGATTCAGGAACGGCCACAGTAAATGATAGAGGAGAAACACCGTCAGTGGAATTCTTGAGAGCTGACCTTGAAGGTGCTCAAAAAAGCTTTCCGGCAGTCACGACAATGTTAGTCATTGTGGCCTCAATAACGATAATACTTAGCCTACAAAGATTGATACAAAGCCAGTCGCGTGAAATAGCAATAATGCGGACTCTAGGAGTTCCTAGAAATTCGATTATGATAGGTTACATGCTTGCACCTTTGGCAATTGGATTGATTGGTAGTGCACTAGGCGTTTTCCTAGGAGTCTTTTTTGGAATCAGAACAATGTTAGATGTTTATGAAAATATAATCGGCCTTCCAATCTTAAATGAAACTGTTGATTGGAATATGGTTGTGGAGATAGTAGCAATTGCGATGGTGATTGTCTTTTTGTCTGGAATATGGCCAGCTTGGAAAGCTTCAAGAATGAAACCATTAGAAGTTTTGAGTGGTCAACATGAAGTAAGAGTAGGTTCCAAATTTCTTCAAACTTTGACCGCTGGATTGCCTACTACTATTGGTTTGACAATTCGTTCAAGTCTGCGTAAGCCTATTCGTTTGAGTCTGACTTTCTTAGCTGTTGGTTTGTCTATGGTGATTTATGGTTCAATGCTAATGTTTGCAGGTTCCATGACAGATATCTTGGTATCTAATTTGGAGGAAGGTCAACAATGGGACGCCCAAGCAATAATCCCTGAAGGTGGCCCAGAGGAGATAATCGCTTGGTCAAATAATAACAATGCAACCTATGAATTGGTTATAGAATACCCCTTTGGAACAATTGAGGACGATGAAGGGAAAGCGAAGCCATTCACAGCAGTAGGTCTGGAAGAATTTGATACAGATGGTTCAGCAATGCGCTTGGTCAATCTAGTTGATGGAGAGCTCCCAGCTGAGGAAACAGCTAAAGCTCAAATTTTAGCAGATGAGGGGACTGCAGCCTTGCTAGATTGGGATTTGAATGAAAAGCGAACATTGAACCTTGGAACTATAGAGGTTGAAGTTGAACTTATGGGCACAACGCGTGGAGAAATTTCTCGAACTATCTATTTCCATCGCACCTTCTTGGAGAATGATATAGGCATAGAAGCGACATCAGTGTACATCAGATTAGAGGAAGGAGGTTCAGTTGATGGTGAGCTGGCAGATGTCTCACAAGGAGTGATTGAAAAACAAAATCTGGTTTCCGGTACTGAAAAGCTTCTGGAACAACAATCGCAATTCCTTGGAGTTTTCATATTTCTTGGGATTCTGGTTGCCGCAGCGGTTCTATTCAATACATTGATAATGAACCTTGCAGAGAGAGATTTAGAATTATCAACCTTGAGGGTTCTTGGGGCATCTACGAATCGTTTGGGTTCAATGATTATTGGTGAGAATTTCGCTATTGGTCTGGTTGGAGGAACATTTGGCGCAGTTTTTGCTTATCTTGGTACGGTCTATTTAGCTAGTGTATTTTCTTCATGGACATTCTATATCACTGTTGTACCCAGTCTTAATGTTGTTATCTTCTTAATTGCTACGGTTTTGATAATATCACTGGCCATAACACCTTATGGAATTTGGAGATTAAGGAGAATGGATCTGGTTGAAAAGGTAAAAGATTTCAGCAGTTAAGTAATTTCTTAGCTTCAGAGATTATCAATTCAATGGAATTCTCCAGAACGTGACTGTCTTCCACTTCGATTAGTTTCACGTTGTTTCCACATCTTTTGATGTAGTCTTTACTAGCACTAATCGGTACAATATCGTCGTTTGTGGCGTGAATAATAGTTACGGGCAGTCCATCAGGCGCTTTTAATTTCTTAGGATTATCATTTGGTGGTTCTGGATAATGTAATGCAGGAGCAAGTAACAGCAAACCTTTGAGTTTCTCAGGTTTTCGCTGTGCAGTTAATGCAGACGCTAGACCTCCCCAGCTGGATCCAGCAAGCACAACATCTCCAATTTCTATGGTTTTTTCCAACAGTTCCACTCGGTCTATCAATTCCATCTCATTGAAGTCTGGAGATATCACCTCAATTCCACTTTCACGGATAGCAGTTACCTTGCTACCGTTGGGACTTCCCCACAATCCATGCGCCCAGACAAGCATAACTCCTGAAGTGGACGGTTACATAATATATTCTACACCGTACGTTAAACAAAGACAATATATTATCCAATCTCTCTGTGTGAAACATGTCCCCTACTTATGGAGAGTATCTGAGAATAGAGGAATTACTTAGTTTACAGACTGGTCTTAAGGGCGATGATCGTAAAATATCGAATGACGAACTCCATTTTATCTTGGTTCATCAAAACTTTGAACTGTGGTTCAAGTTAGTGATTAATGAGCTAAAATGTACTAGAGATATTATCTCTTCAGATTATGTAGAGGAAACAAGCCTTCCTCAGGCTGTTCATCATATGGTTCGTGTTATTGAGATTTTTAGATTAATGGCACAGCAATGGAAAGTCATGGAGACTCTCGAACCACAAGATTTTTTAAATTTCCGTGATGAATTAGGTACTGCTTCAGGTTTCGAATCACTTCAAATGAGAGAAATGGAGGCACTCATGGGTAAAAAGTGGATTGATGGTAAATCAATAGACAAAGAATCATCAAAATCAGTTGGAAAGTCATTGTATGAGGTTACTTGTGATTGGCTTGAAAGAACTCCTATTCAGGGTTCCACAATTAGTTCTTCTAGCGATAAAAAGGAAGTTGATGCCTTCATAGAAGATTATTTGGCAGCTCACAAAGGTTTGTATCCCGACACCAACAAAGAAGCTGTAGATTTCTTTGAAGATAATAGTTCACGTCGAAGGCGAGCCGGTTTGATATTTATTGAATCATATCGAGAGTTACCTTTGTTAGCGTGGCCTCGGAAGTTAATTTCTACACTTATTGAATTAGAAGAATCAATGATACTGTGGCGTAGTTCACATGCTCGTATGGTCGAACGTATAATTGGAAGACGAATAGGTACAGGTGGTTCTTCAGGTGTTGATTATTTAGATATGACAACTAAATACCGAGTATTTGTGGATCTTTGGTCCGTTCGAACAATATTGATTAAGAAAAGTGCATTGCCTGCTTTGAAAAATCCTGTATTTTATGGATTTCAAGGGGATTGAGTGATAGCTGGTAATTGCAAGCAATGTGGAAGCTTGGCAACTATCAACTGTAAGACCTGTTCAGAAGTTCTTTGTAAATCCTGTTTTGAGCATCATCGCTGTAAACCTTTGAGTTTTTAGTACCCGTCTCTCTCACATTCAACGATGGAACCACAATCAATAACTGTTGGTAAGACGAAAATCAGGATTTTACCCACAGTCAAGGGCTTAGTCTCAGAATCCAAAATAGTAGAAGATGAGATAAATTCTTTCAAACCGGAATTGGTTGTATTGAGTATCGGTCCCGAAGAGGTTACAGGCACTAGAGATTGGGATGGAGAACCATATGATATGTCTGGATGGGATGAAGTCTATGGACTTAGTTTACGTAAGCTACTGGGCGATAATTCAGTAAGGTTACCACCGCCTTCTTTTGTGACAGCCATAAAAATTTCAGATTCCAAGAATATTGATGTTTTAGGTATAGATATGGATGAAGAATCCTTTACTGAGGCCTATACCACGAACGTCTCATTCTGGAACACTATGTCGCGAGGTCGTCTAGAAAAGAGCATGGTGAAGAAAGGAATTAAGGGTGAAACGCCAGAAGAAATAGCAATCAACATGGAAAATTCAATAAGAAAAATCAGTGGTTTTGCAAAATTAGAAGAGCAAAGAGTAAGCGCTATGGTCAACAATCTGCTTTCACATTCAGATAAGGACAAAATTTTGGCAGTAATAGAAGTTCCAAACGTTGATTCTTTAGTAAAATTGTTGAAAGAAAGCTAAAACACCCCCTTCTCTACGATAAATCGGGCTTGTGAGGTAGCTTGGAAACCTGCCGGGCTTCGGACCCGGATCCGGGGGTTCAAATCCCCCCGAGCCCGCCATTTAATCAGGTCTAATAATTTCCCAAGCCTCAGTTAGAGAAGCGTATTGCCTTCCACCAAGTCTTGCTAATGGATCAAGTTTAGACGAATCTGGTCTGCCTCTTTCATCTAGAATGTCATCATCTATGTGAATCCGGACTATTTCTACCAGAAGCATATCACCAGGCCCGTTTCCAATTTCCAAATGCCTATACAATTTGCCTTCCAGTGCAACCTTAGCATCCCTCAGTCTGGGCGGTTTCACGTCTATTGAATTTGTTTTTTCAAGTCCTGCAATTTCGAATTCATCAATTTCAGGAGATAATTCAGCCGAGGTCTTGACCATCTTCTCAGAAAGTTCAACACTAGTCAAGTTAATCACGCATTCTTTTGTGTCGAGTAGATTCTGGGAAGTGTCCTTATGTTTTCCAGCACGTCTTCCTATTCCCAGTGAAACAATTGGTGGGTTCGCAGCTACTCCTCCGTAGAATGAGAAGGGTGCTAGATTATCGATTCCATCTTTGGATCTAGTAGAGACCCATGCTATTGGTCTTGGTATCAATATCCTATAGAAGAAACTAGTGATTTCCTTTTGCTCAGCTGCAGATATGTTGATTTCCATCTATTTGAATTCCGGTTCCCTTTTCTCTAAGAATGCCTTGATTCCTTCTATAGCATCTCCACTGTTACCACTTTCACGATTTTTTTCACGTTCTCTTTCCAATTCTTCTTTCAAAGACAGCGTTTCAGACTCCAAAAGTAGTGTCTTTGTCTCAGCAATTGCATCCGGAGGTCCAGCAGCTAGTTCCTTAGCCATTTCAAGCGTTCTTTCATTTAAATACTCATCTTCTATAACTTCGTGAACTAGTCCCCACTCTAACATTTCACTAGAATTCAGATTTTTTCCTCCAAAAAACAATGCCTGTGTACGTCCTAGTCCAATCAATCTTGGCAAGATATATGTTGTTCCACCAGCCGGTACAAATCCTCTCTTGAAATGTGCACTTAGCAACTTGGCTGATTCTGCCGCGATTCTATAATCACCCGCAAGAGCGATTCCCAGAGCCCCTCCTGCAACAATTCCGTTTAATGAGTTAAGAACAGGTTTACCCATGGTTAGAATCGTAGTAAAACAAGCGTGTATCTGTTCAGTTAGTTTGTAGAAGAGATCACCAGCTTTTGGTAAATGATTACCCATCTCATTTACATCCCCTCCCGATGAAAATGCCCTTCCCTTTCCAGTTATAGCCAAACATTTCACTGAATCATCATTCGCCGCATTCTTGACAGCATCGTTCAGTTCAGTTGCCATCTCTAAGGTTATGGAGTTCAATTTTTCAGGTCTGTTCAGGGTAATAATCCTGATGTCTCCATTATTTTCTACTAGTATCGTCATTCTCTTCTCCTCAGAGTAACTAATAGAACCAGACTAAAAATTACAGATATTGGTGACAATGCAGGTATTTCACCCTCATTATCGACCATATTTCCTAATTCCAATGTAATTAGAGTCAGATCTGCTTCTTCCCCGACATGAATCAATCTAAGGTATTGTAGGGTGTTGCTGTTTTTCTTTATCGTTTTCGTTTCCCCAGGTTCGATTCTTTCGGTCATTCCATTTCCAGCCGTAACATTGTATGCTGCTCCCCATCCAGTGTTTGTTACCCTAACAGAATCAGTGGTTTCACTAACTATTTCCAAATGTCCACCAAATAGTAACAGATTTTCCCATGCTAGGTCATACATCAATAATTCATTTTCCAGTTCTTGTCTTATGGTAGTTTCCTCAATTGGAGACCATTGCGTTGTCGTGACCTCTACAATCACACTAATTCCATTTCGGGCTCCATATCCCCACGCTATTGATTCTCCAGCCCCACTAGGATCACGATAAGTAAGTCCTGAAACATTTGTAGATTCATTCAGAAAATGCTCATATAATTCCCAATCCGCAATTGGTACTGCATCTTCACCAGTTATCTTCCAAGGTAGTACTATGTCATTCGAACCAGTATGGCCTGAGAAATAGACATACAGATTCATCTCCCTCATCAATTCCATGTTGGCCTGAGTCTCGCTTTCGCTTCCACCGCTTGGTCCCCGATATGTTCCAGAAACGGGACAGAAACCGCGAGTGTCACTCGTCCCATACATTCCCCACATGTAAGGATAATTTCGATTTAGATCAACACCGTTCCAGTTGAGTCTACAGTCTAGTTGATACCCGTATGGATTTATGACAGGCGTAACGACTAGTCTTTTCCCTTCTAGGTAGGTAGAATCGCTGGCACTTCTTTCTAATACATCCTGTAAAAAAAGGAAGGCAGCTTCGGACGACATTCCCTCATTTCCATGATGCACACCATCAACATACATAGTTGGTAAAGCAGCTAATTCTTCATCTGATAATTCAGTGATGTTCAGTGCCACGTCCACTGAAAATATTTCATAATCTCCAAGTGGTATTCCAGATCCAGAAGCATGTACAGAGTAAATGGCCATGTCTGGATACTGGCTAGCTAGTTCTTCAGTATCAGCCTTCATAGAGTTATAATTGTGAAGGACTTCTACACCTTCACTTGGTTGGGAGACAAAGGCTAAACACAGAATTGCCAAAAGCGGTAGAAGATATCGCACTTGAAGTGGAAATGGAGCCACATCAAATAACTTTTCGATGAAAAGATAAACACTTTAGTCTGCCACCAATAGCCACTCAATGTCTGGTTTACTTGAT
>CAZMPT010000048.1:0-4259 GCA_964568285.1 uncultured archaeon
TTTAAAATATGCTAAAAGTCCCCTAAAGTCAACTGCCTTGACGGATTTCTAGCGTGAACGTATTTCTCCAATGCCTTCTCAACTCTTGCTTTGTTGAAAGAAAAGTTGTTGCAAAGAAAAGAAATTACAGATGAACTATCTGGACTTTGCCACTCAGGATCAAAATCTTTAGAAGGATGTTCTAAGAAAAGTGAGCGTATTTCATTCAGATTATCTATTTTCTTACCTATTTTATCAAGAGCTTTCTCAGCATTGCCGCATTCTTGTAGAAGTTTAAGTCCTTTTTTCGGACCTATGCCATCTATTCCATTGTTGAAATCTGTGCCCATTAGAATTGCAACATCGATAAGTTGCTCTCGAGTGAGCCCCAAAACCTCAAATGATTTTCCAACCTCAATTATCTCTGGCGAAACCTCAACCCATTTTTGCTGCTTTGGTAATTTGCGTCTTCCAGATAATGTCAGATTACGGATTAACTTAGAAGCACCAAACAATACTGTGTCAAAATCCTGTGAGGCACCGTAATCAACCTTACCTGTGCTAAGAAGGTGTGCTACCTGAGCCTCACCTTCACTAGGAGCTTGAATCCATGGAATCCCAAGAAGATCAAGAAGATTCTTGGATTCTTCTACCATCTTAGAATCAAGTCTGGTTGTTTGTTGGGCTTTCGTCCTAGCGGTTTCCATATCACCAGCTTCTAAAGCTGCCTCCCACTCAATTTGGGCTTTGATTTTTCTCTGCCTCCTCTCCTCAAGAACATCTCTCTTCAATAATGGAGGTTTACCATCAAAAACAATACAGAGTTTGAGTCCATTCTCAACTAAATTTGAGAATCGAAACAATATTCCACTCAAGTGACTGGTTACTCTACCTTCTGAGTCTGACAATAAATTTCCATCAGCTTGTCTTATACTTGTGAGGAACTGATACAATACATTGTAGCCATCTATTGCTATTCTCTGACCACTCAATTCTTCTATCGATATTTTACGTGTTTCTAGTAAAGGTCCCAACTGTATCCCCATCTATCCTTTCACTACACCCATCGGCTTCAATCTAACAACTTTGTTTGCGATTCCTGAAGCATGGCAAACATCAACTACATCTGAAACATTCTTGTATGCACCAGGAGCCTCTTCTGATGCCACGCGAGGTGAGCGTGCTCTCACATAAATTCTATCTTTTTTCCAAAGCTGCTTGACCAGATTTTTAGACTCAAATTTCTTCAATGCTGCTTTACGCCCAAGTGCTCTACCAGCTCCATGACATGTAGAACCAAATGTCTGAGCCATGGCTCCTGATGTTCCAGATAAAACATAGCTTGAGGTGCCCATATCTCCAGGAACTATAACTGGCTGACCAAAACTGCGATATTTTGCAGGAATATCGGGTGAATCTGGGCCAAAAGCCCTTGTTGCTCCCTTACGATGAACACACAGATCCTCACCTGAGTGCTTTTCTATTTTAGCTATATTGTGAGATACATCATAAACTGTATCCATCCCAAGACTCTTGCCATCTCCACCAAAAATATTTGAGAAGGCCTGGCGAGTAGCGTATGATATCAAGGACCTATTAGTCCATGCAAAATTAGCTGCAGACGACATCGCGCCCAAATATTCTTGAGCTTCCTTTGTATCAAGTGGTGCTGCGGCCAATTGTTTGTCCGGTAATTCAATTCCTTCTCTTTTGCTAGCACTCAAAACACAATCTAGATGATCTTGACAAACCTGATGTCCACAACCTCTAGATCCAGTATGCATCATGACAACAGCCTGACCCTCAAAAAGGCCAAATGCTTTGGCTGCTTCCTCATCAAAAACCTCATCTACTTTCTGTACTTCCAGAAAATGATTTCCACTTCCTAGTGAACCTACTTGCTTGCGTCCTCTTGTTCTAGCATAATGTGAAACGTGTTCTGGTGCACAATTCTCAATACAACCATTCTCCTCTAAGACGTCTAAATCACTCTCCCACAAATAACCCTCGTCTGCAGCCCACTTTGCTCCAATCGACAAAACAGACTCTAATTGTCTGTCTGAAAGTGTAATTTTACCTTTTGATCCAAGACCGGCGGGGACCTCTTTATACAATTCATCAATTAACTCCTTTTGGCGACCTCTAATATCTTGTTCAACCAAATCTGTTCGTATAAGACGGACTCCACAATTTATGTCAAAACCGACCCCACCTGGAGATATAACTCCCACATCATCTCCCTTGGTCCCTGTCTTGAATGCCGCGACGCCTCCGATCGGAAAGCCATAGCCCCAATGTATGTCTGGCATTGCCATGCTATAATCTACAATTCCAGGTAATGTAGCAACATTAGCAACCTGCTGTATTGCTGAATCCATTCCGGGATGTTCCAAAAGTGATTGGGACGAATATATTCTTCCTGGAACTCTCATATTGCCCTCTTGAGGCAATTCATATACATGTTCATCCTTAGATATTAATTTGTCTTTCATGAAGCAGTCTCTTCCACTGGTTCATACTTAGAAGGACAGCCCATTTGTACTTTTACAGCCTCCAAATGTATCTCTCCATCAGTAATTTGTAAAATTCCTGTGAAAGTAGCTTCTTTATCTTCTGCAAAAGTGCTTGGAAGTACAAGCCCTGAAATATCAACTCTAAGTGAATAATTACCATCAACCATCACACAGTCATCAATAGTAAGGTCAGTTATTGTCCCATGAACCTGTATATTTGCCCCATTCTCATAATTACCAGATACTGCTTCCTCAACAGAAACATATGTTGATTGTTCATCAACTGTTGTGTATACTACAATCCCTGTTGCAACTAAAACTGAAAAAGCGAGAAATCCTTTTGACCATGAAGACCAAGGTGTGCCTGTACGTCTTTCCGAGTCTACCATCTATTTCTTCTCCATCATTTTGCTTAAATCTTTCAATTTATTTGAAAGATATAGTGAATAAGAGCCTATGGCAACCCAAAATACTGTCATTCCACCCCAAAGATACAGCGTATCAGCAGCTGGAGGTTTATTTACATGTATATTAAGAACAAATTCTCCATCTGAACCTTCTGGTCCAGTAATATTCACGTAAAGTTCCAAGTTAAATATTTCTTCGGTAAAACTGGAACCTGAGAAACTAATTGAATCTGTCTCTTTGTCTGGATCATAAGCATGTAATTTGCTTAAACCTGTAGCAAATTCAAAAGAAATGGTGTCATCACTTTTGCCTGACGGATAATCAAATATTATGTACCAATTTGTCCCTATATTGAAAACATTGTTGTAGTAAAATGTGTGCCATGTACCTCCGTCCTGCTGATATTTGTATTCATTAGTCATACAATCCTTTTCCTTGCACTCAGCGGAAACATTTCCCGCTAAAAGTAACAATATCAACAAATAGGAATATAATTTCATATCTTCTCCATTCGAGCATTAAGCATTGTTCTTTCCATTTCTTCTATTCTCATACGGATATTAAAAAGGAAAATGTAAATCAACAAAAAAGCAAACAGACCAGTGTAGAGACCCATTCGCAATGCAGGGTCAAAACTATCTTGATCCTCTGTACCAACTATTACAGGATGATGGGATCTCAAAAATCTTGATGAAAGATATGACAAGGGAACCATAATCATACCGAACAAGCCTAAAACTGCTGCATTTTTCTTAACCTCAAAATTTTCAGGTTGTCTTCTATAAACAAAATACGCAATGTAGAGTAACCACATTGCAAGAGTGGTAGCCAATCTCATATCTGTCAAGAATCTGGAAAAAATATCTCCTCCCCACTCTGCTTTCATCCAGAAAGTTCCAGAAGCAAGTGACATAAAACCAAAAACAATACCTAATTCAGCAGCACTTTTTGATAACATATCAGCATAATCAGACTGATTGTAGAGATATAGTGCACTTCCACCTACAACCATCAAAAACGCAAGATAAGTGATCAGACCGGAGGGAACGTGAAAATAGAACAATTTTTGTGCATTAGGTGCTGTGAAAAATTTTGCAGGCCCGGTATGTATTAACGCAAAATAAAGTGTGGCAAGGACTAAAAAAAAACCAAACAAACCAATCATTTCATGCTTGTATTTCATTTGGATTTCCACTCTCTTGGATAAGTGCCTCGTTCCATTATAACTCGCTCCAATCTAGCTACCTTTCCTTTTGATTTTGGGCTTGCCGCTATCTCATCTGCGTCAACAGTGGCTCTAGCTAAAGCAATAGCCTCACCTCTTGTTGTTCGAATACATGACAACTGACCTCTTTTCAT
>CAZMPT010000048.1:4359-7406 GCA_964568285.1 uncultured archaeon
CCACTGCCCAATGCCGAACCAATATCTGAACATAAATTACGGATGTAGGTCCCACCTTCACATTCAACTCTGAACAAAGTGAATTTAGAACTGTGCTCTAACATTTCAATCTCATAAATTCTTCTAATCCTCAATTCTCTTTTAACTGCGGCTTGGAGAGGTGGAATCTGATAGATTGGCCCTGTAAATTTCACAAACATTTTCTGGACGGTTTTCTCATCAACTTTACTATTGTGTTTCATTAAACATATATATTCCTTAGAGGACTCTTGCATAACTTTAATAGCTTTAGAGGCCCTTCCTAGTGAAATTGGCAAGACTCCTGTAACATTTGGATCAAGTGTACCTCCATGGCCTGTTTGCTTTAACTCAAATGAATCCCTTAGCCATGCAGCTACTTGATGTGATGAAGGTCCAGCTTGCTTATTGATTACGACTATAGATGATTCTAACAATTGCTCGACAGAACGGCTATCTGGTGGACTTCCGTATGGTGCGCTTGCCGATTCACTTATTTTGTACAAATCATCTCCCAAAAAGCCAACTAAAAAGGCCACCTGATGAAACTGATTGACCAGCATCATACATCTCAGCCAGTTTCTCAGGAGATAGGGCTTTCATACTAGATGGATCTATATCTTTCAGTAAATCTAACTCCTTTTTGTCTAACCAAACTCCATTGCACTGTAAACATACATCTATCTCTACACCACCTGGATGCTCATCATCCATGAGTGATCCACAACCGGGGCATAGTATTTCGGAGCCTGAATCGACTCCTAAATGCTTAGTTGTCAAATGATGTAAAGGCCGATTACCTGTTAATGTCATTAATTCTCCCTTGTCAAGATATATTCCAGAACAAGATTTACATTTGTCAATCTCTACTTTCCACAAGCCTTTCCTAAACTTCTCAGGTATTAATTCTGAAAAACATCTGGGGCAGTCTCTTTGCATTAATCTATGACTTCCTGTGTTTTAGAACAGTCTCTACAAATTACCCTAGTAGAATTCCAGCCAGGACCTGTCGGTACCATCAATTCTTTTTCGCAAAAATAGCACTTCTCTTTGAGCGCTGACTCTCTTCCTGTGAACTTAGGCAAACCACATCACCAATTAATGATTCAAGAGGGGTCCATAAAAGTTGTTCTCATGGTGAATTGTTTTATGGGGGCGTATAATGAAACACTCAGCCGCTGTAGCTCAGTTGGGAGAGCGCGGGACTGAAGATCCCGAGGTCGCCGGTTCGATCCCGGCCGGCGGCACCATCCTATCCACAGGAATAAACGCAAATATGTCGGTCCTAAAATATCAGAAAGCCAGAAACAGTGCCCTGAGGATGATGATTTTAGGCCTTATTTTTCTTATTTTTCTACCTGTTGGGATACCTGTTTCATTAATTATAATTCCATTTCTTGCAGGAAGATCTGGAGCAAAAGATTTACCTAATAATTGGCACTGGACCTATATCCTGACTGTTGGTGGAGGGTGGGCAATTGGATTAGTGCTTAGCTTATTCCTACTTTTGTCATTAGCCTTAGGCCCCTCTCTGAAAATTAATGTTGCTGAACCACTGATATTTGGAATAATAATTGTTTTTACTTGGGGATCTTTTACAATAGGTGTCAGAAGTGTAAAAGGCCTTCCGGATGACGTTGACCTTGATGAAGATAAATGGGCAAAGGGAGAAAATGTAACAAAAGATGTCGATGAAGATAATTACCCTAGAGAAATGGCTCTTTCCAAAAATGAGGAAAAACCAAAGACAACGGCGACTGAAAAATTGAAATCGTTATTCGGAAGATCGACGGGCAATACTGCAAATAAAAAGGAAGAAAAGGGCAATACTAAGAAATCGAAAAAATCTAAATCTACTCCCAAAGGTAGACCAAGTAGGGTCTCAGCTTTAGCTAGCCGCCGTCGTAAATAGTTAAATAGACTGATTTGTGGATTGACTTATGAGCAAGAAGGGAAAAATTAGAATCCTAATTGCTAAGCCTGGCCTTGATGGACATGACAGAGGGGCAAAAGTAATCGCAAGAGCTCTAAGAGATGCTGGTATGGAAGTTATCTATACTGGCCTAAGACAAAGCCCGGAAGATATTGTTGAAGCGGCAATACAAGAGGATGTACAATTCATCGGCTTAAGTATACTATCTGGGGCACACAACCACATATTTCCTAAAGTTGTAGATCTTCTTAAAGAAAAAAATATTTATGATATAAGAATAATCGCAGGTGGAATTATTCCGGATGAAGAAATTCCAAAGTGGAAAGAAATGGGTATAGAAGCAATCTTTGGACCTGGATCATCGACAACTGAAATTATAAACTACATCAACGGTACTGCAACTTGAACATAACTGAATTGATTAGTAATCTTAAAGAGAAAGATGTAAGATCTGTAGCCCGATTGCTAACTCTAATAGAGGACGAGGATGAAAGAGCTGAAACCATAATAAAAGAGATTTGGAAACTAACTGGTCATTCATATATTATTGGAATAACTGGACCACCAGGTGCCGGAAAGTCAACCATTGTTGACCTTCTCGCAAAGGCAGCTGCAAATGATGGACACAAAGTTGGAGTACTAGCCGTTGATCCAACCAGTCCATTCTCTGGAGGCGCAGTTCTAGGAGATAGGCTAAGAATGTCCAGTGCCCAAGAAACTGGCATATTCATCCGGTCGGTGGCCAGTAGAGGACATCTAGGTGGGTTGGCAGCGACAACCCGGTTCATGGTAAATGCGATGGAATTGTTAGGAAATGATATCACTCTGGTAGAAACTGTAGGTGCTGGTCAAGGAGATGTGGAAATTGTAAAATTAGCTGATACTACAGTAGTGGTTGAAGTGCCTGGTTTGGGCGATGAAGTTCAAGCACAAAAAGCAGGTATACTAGAGATTGGTAATATCCTTGCAGTTAACAAAAGTGATAGACCTGGAGCTGATAGATTGGCAAAAGAATTGCAAATGATGCTAAGTCTAGGGGAACATGAAGAATGGATTCCACCAATAGTTACAACGACCGCGACAAATAATGAAGGAA
>CAZMPT010000049.1:0-7278 GCA_964568285.1 uncultured archaeon
AATTTTATTCTAATATCATCTCCTCTGTAATCAGACAAATTGAAGAGCTTGGTATTCCATGACTGTGCTTGACCAGTGAAAGCCTTCTCATCGTTGTCACAGTCAGAACCATCATGCATCAAGGCATCATAACCACCCAAAGGCGTCAGAAGACTCCAAGTAGTTCCAGAATTATCTGATATGTAAACACGACCACCATCAAAACGGTCCTCTGTCTTGTACCAGGTCCTTATAGATAGAATACTGGATTCACCAATATCGCCGTCTGGAAGGGTTACATCGGATTTCATTTTGAAAGAAGAAGTCCAACTATCTCCATATTCATCCTCATCTGCATCGCCAACCCAGAATGAATTTTTACCTGAGTCCGCTCTTCTGTCGCTGTCCAAAGTAGTATTGACACGGTTCCATTGATAGGTTCCATTATCCTTAATCGTAGTCTGAACCAAAGTTTTCTCTAACAACCTTGATTCAGAATCTATCGAAAGATCGTCAAATTCAGTATCAATTAGAACATTATTCCAACCGTTTACTTCTGAATTTGAATCATAGCCATGGTGTACATCATACTCATCATTCCCGTCACTGAAATCGACATCATGCAATATGTTACCAGCAGTACCTCTAGTGAAGGAAACTCCATACTTATTATCACCTATATATGTGTCGTAAACCGTGTTATTCTCTGCACTATTGAAAAGAATGCCAACCTGTACATTGTCCCTAATGGTAGAATCATTAAGATAATTCTTTTTAGATTTAATTTCCACACCTATTTTATTTTCATATATGGTCAAATAGTGCATCCTGATTCCCTGACCATAAAGCAAATGAATTCCAGCGTCACTAGCGCAAGAATAATATCCATTATTTAAGAAAAGATTTTTGGCCTCATAGGCCATAAGTCCTTTCTTCAATGCTCCTCCATCACAATGGTATATGTGAGGTGCATAAATCTCAACATCATCTGATTGAATTACTTTTATGGCATGACTATTATATTTGAAATAAAATTCTGAGATTTTAACCGAATCTGCATCATTAATAATTACACCACCATCTCCACTACTATCTCCTACATCTGGACCGCTGTATTGAACCTCGAAATACTTCAACCAAGAACTATCTGCTGTAACTTTGAACGCATAACCGCCATTACTTGCATTTACAATCGGTTTCGCGCTACTACCTCCCCAGTGAAGTATCTCGACCTCAGAGGCAGTTAAAACATCGCTCCAGAGTGCTACCTCATCAATAGTTCCATCAAACCAATCTCTTTCCGGAGTTCCACTATTATCCCAGTCAGCAGATCCAATCAGTAATGGATTCGAATTTGAAGAAAGCGAATGACCTCCTGTACAGGTTGTGTCTAATTCGTCATTTATGTACAATTTGATTGTGCTACTACCATCATGCGTAGCCGTTACTAAATGCCATTTATTTTCTGATATTTCAGAACTAGAAGTACAATAGCTATAACCATTGCCATATCCATATCTAAATCTTAAATTGGCATCAGACGTAATCTTGAGCTCGTAGCCTCCTTTATCAGTAGAACCATCTCCATAATCACCAAACGTAGATACTATGATTAAATTGGAAGTGTCATTATCATCTAAATTAATCCAGGCACTAACTGAAACTGCAGATACATTAAACGCTGAATCGTGATCAATCTCAACATAATCATTACTACCATCAAAATCAAGACCATATTCCCAAACACCTGCCGTCCATGTAGCTCCTTCTATATCTCCATTAAGATCCTCACACCATACATCATCATAAGCAGTACCTCCCCCATTCTCATCAAATCTATAGCGCGTAACTAAATCTTCTTCACAGTCGTATAAATCTCCCAAATCAACTCCATAATTTCCCCCCACAATAGTCAATCTTTTGTCGACCTCAACTGCATCATGATAAGTCCGAGCTGCTACTCTTATTGTGTCTCCAGCACTAGCATTATCAACTGCTTGAGTGATATTCGTATAATCTGCACCACCAAATTTATCTACAGTATATTCTGCTCCCTCAGAACTATCTGAGATTGAAATTAGGAGGAAAAGCGCCGCTAGTAAAAGAAAACCAGCACATGCAGTCCTCTTGTCTGAAACCATCATTAGTCCTTTATATCAGCTCGGCCGCGCATACACGCGTTCAATCGCTATTTAAAACGGAAGGCCGCCATATTTTTAACTTTTCAATACGTTGAATTCATACTAAATAGATAGCTCCGTTTTGTCATTTTAATGACAATATCAAACGATCTTTTCAAGGAGCTGATGCGGAGATTTGCAGCAGGTGTTACACTAGTTACTTTTAATGAAAATGGGAAGCTAGGGGGACTCACTGTTTCTAGCTTCTGTTCACTGTCAATGGACCCTCCTTTAGTTTTAATATGTATCGATAGAAAAGTTGCAAGTCATAAATCACTAGAAAAAACTTCCACTTTTGGCGTAAATATATGCAATTCTGAGCAAGGAAAAGTGGCTTGGGATTTTGCAAACCCAAAGGTTGACAAAAACGAACTGGTAAACTCACTTCCACACCAAATAACTGACAAAGGTACGCCACTTCTAGAAGGATGCCTAGCATCTATGGAATGTACAACCACGGAAAGGTACGATGGAGGAGACCATACCATATTTGTTGGAAGAATTGAACAAGGTAATTTTGATGAAAACGCCGAACCTCTAGTCTATTATGGCTCAGGTTTGGGTGAATTCAAGCCGAGTTAGAAAGGAAATCACCAATTATATCTTGAGGAAAGTCTCCACGGAGTGCTATCTGGGTTCTGTAAAAAAAGGCTGAGAACCAAAGCTCTTTAATCTCAATTTCCCCAGAAGATAGAGATAATCGGCCTATAGGCACCCACAAACCGAAACTGAAAGCTCCTTCACACAGGGTTTCCTTCACATCAATTTTAGAAGCTATCAACAATTTTTCCAATTCAACTATGATTCTATCTCCCTCAGTTTCTGAAAGAAATGCTTTCCCATCTTTGAATCTATAGCCCTGGTAAGCAACAAAAACTCCAGAAAGGCCCAGAAGAAGAAATGACAGGTTTATTGTTTGGGTGAAAAGAGGGAAAATCTGGGACTGATTAGGTGAAATATACTTCCCAAGAATCAAATAACAAATAATCGTCACAGAAAGTATAACGGTTGCTGCCACATACCATTCCCTGCTTTCGCTATGATATACGGTTTTGGACATCAGAAAAGAGTCTGTTGTTTCGGCTCTCGTTTACCCTTCTTGAGGGCTTTCTCATCCCAATCAAAGACTTCCGTTACACGAGAAAGTGATTTGGCTAGTCGGTCAGCATAATAATTGTAATCAGGTTCAGGACATTCTTCATCAGGAATATAGGGTTCCACAATCATTGGAGATACACTTGCATCAGTAACAATAAATGAGATCTTCATACCACTGACAAAAGGTCTGCCTGTCTCTATGAATTTCTTGTAAGCCTGCAGATGTGCTTGATTGTCTTCATTAACATACTTCCTTTCCAGATTCACAGTTTTAGATATTACTAGATTATGCTTCTCAACTTCGCCCATTGACGTCTTAGTTACCCAATCGAGCGATGATTCCAGAGCTTCATCTACATTCCTATCCATTAATTTTGCAAATATATCTTTCAAGGCCCAGACCTGAACTGGAAATGAATCGGTCCTACGGGTTTCGTAACCTCTAATCAGCATGCCCTCCTTAGGCCAGATCTGCTTACCAACGTATCTTTTCTTTGCTCCATGAGAAAAAAATGGCTGTAAAATCTTTTCAAATTCTAATTGTTTAGCTCCTACTGAATATCTCTCAGCTATCTTCTGACCAAAATCAACGGTTCCTTCCAAATCTGAATTAGGTGAACGGAAGAATACAGAGTCTGTGTCGCCATAGATAACATCAAGACCCTCATTTTCAAGTTCCTTCAATATGTCTTTGACATAATCTCTAGCATATGCTGTTATTGAAGCTCCAATATCCAAATTGGTGAACCTGTAGAAGTAAGAAGCAAAGACTCCATAGACTGAATTCATAAGTATCTTGATCGCTTCCTGAACTCTTCGATAATATTGCTCTTCGTCTTCGGTCTTAGCAGCAGCTTGAAGTTTCTTGGCAGAATCACGGTCGGCCATCAGATTTACCAAAAGTTCAGGCAACAGACCTTTCTTCTGTTCAGGACTCTTGAATTTAACGCCGTGTGGGGTCTCAATGTCACCATCTTCTGACATAGTAGTAAAACAAAGATTGCGATCAATGATGATGCTAGGATACATTGACTTGAAATCCAAAACACACACCCATTCATACAAACCTGGATCCAAAGTATGTACATATCCTCCTTCGATGTGTCCAGTACGTTTTCGGCGATTAGTCATAGGAACTCCTATCCCTTTTGAATCTGCAAATCTAATCATTAACGAATCAATCATATTGGAGGTCATTCCATTAATAACATCATCCAGAGGTAGTTTGGAAACTGAACTTATGTGCTGATACTTCTGGACCACACGTATATGTTCGAGAATCTCTAAAGCCAGTTTAGCATCCTCAAGACAATAATCCATAACTTTCTTCGGATCGTTTGCCCATTCTTCGTCCATTTTCTTGGGGTTTACATCATGTTTTTCTCTTCCCAGAAGCTGTTTGGCTACTGCATTAAGGGACTCTTGACGGGGGCGAACCTCACGTTTGACATTCCACCAGGCATCAGCCACAACTCTTCCTTGTACCCTCCAGAATCGCTTCATCCTTTGTTCTATTTGACTTCCATCTCTACCAAAATTCAGCTTGATTCCATACACCTCTGCCCTCTCTACCAAGAGTGGGAGATCATAGCCATCAATGTTATACCCAGTTATAATATCAGGATCATTGTCTGAAATGACCTTGACAAAATCATTGAGTATCTTCTCCTCGTTACCATGAAGCGTTTCTTCAACTAAATAACCCTCAGAATTCTTAACGCAATAACTAAGACAATAGATAGTGCGCTCAAAGATTGAATTCTCTATATCAAAACTGAGAAATTTAAAATCTGATTCAAATGTACCTGATGAAACAATCTCAGATGAATCAATTACCTTGCAAGTCCAATTTTTCTTATCTATCTCTTCTCCTTCTACCTCTATACAACCACCAATATCATTGTCATACAAATAACGATAGTGGAAAGGAATATCTGCTGCCAGTGGTTTGAAGCCATTATTACGGATCCAGTCCCTTATTCTTGGGACATTTCCAGGATGAGCTACCGTAATCTTAGTACATTTCTTAGTGCTTCCGTCGACCCACAACTCTTGTGACTCGAGATTCTCAACATCATCTCTTTTTTCTAGCGTATCAAGTATATCTTTTGTTGGTTCAACAACTTGAAAATAAGGCATCAGGAGTGGCGTTCTAACAGCCACTGATTCGCCTTCTTCCGTACTTCCAAAAAGGTAGACCATAGTACGCTCTTTTCCGTCAACTTTTTCGTTAAGCGAAGCTGCCGTAAGTAACCTGATTGAATACTTCACGATACTCCAAGAAAAGAGGGCTATTATCTCTATGGGACTATAGCGAATTCAGAGCTTGCTCAAAATCGGATAACAAATCCTCGAAGTCCTCTAAACCAGTTGAGAATCTGACAAAACCCAGTCCAATTCCTGCTGCAATTCTATCTTCAGCTTTCCAAGAAACATGAGTAGTAGAACAAGGCATAGAAATCAATGATTCTACACCTCCCAATGAAACTGCCTGTGCAGCGAGATTCAAATTGTCCATTAATTTGCGACCAGCCTCATCGCCTCCCTTGACCTCAAAACTGACCATAGTACTTGGTGAATCCATCACCTTCTTGCAAAGTTCATAATCTGCATGGCTTTCAAGTCCTGGATAAATTACTCTTTCTATCTTTGGATGTGACTCTAACCAACTTGCCAATTTACCTGCTGTATCTGTAGATCTTTCATATCTTACGTGAAGCGTTTTCATTCCTCTTTCCAGAAGAGAGGCTTGATGAGGATCCATACTGCCTCCAAAATTCCTTGCCTTGTACCATATCTGATCTATTATCTCTTTACTTGCTGCGACCGTTCCGCCTAGAATGTCACTATGTCCATTAAGTAATTTAGTCACGGAATGTATAACAGCTTCAAATCCATGATTTAGTGGCTGGCAGGCCATCGGTGTTGCAAAAGTACTATCCACTATCGGAATCGCTCCATACTTCTTTGCTAACTTGGCCAATGCTGGCAAATCTGAAACCTCAAGAAGGGGATTTGTCAGTGTTTCACAGTACAACACTTTAGTCTTCTTTGCCTTTAGTGCCTGTTCAACTTCGTCTAAATCTTTAACATTTACATATTTTACATCTATACCAAATCTGACAAAATCCTGATCAAGAGTTAATATTGTACCTCCATAAAGATTACGAGTCGTAACTATCCTGTCCCCTTGACTAAGGAAAGTTAATAATGTAGTACAAATTGCTGCCATCCCTGCTGAAAAGACAAGTGCATCCTCAGCATTTTCTAATTGTGCTACTTTCTTCTCAACGGCTCTGTTTGAAGGGTTGTTGTATCTAGAATAAACTGGAGCTCTAGGTGTTCCCTTACGCCACATCTCGTAGCTATTATCGTCTAAAAAGAAAGTTGATGACTGATAGATTGGAGTGTTAAGGGAATTCTCACTGGGCGACGTGCCAGAATGGACTGATTTTGTACCTTTACCGGTATTTTTATGATGCTCCTTTTCTGACGACATTAATTGCTATTTAGGATACAGGTTAAGAGCTTTAGCAATAATGCATCAATAAATAGGAAGTCTTAAATTACAAAGTAGTTAACATAGATTGAACATGGTCAATTTTGGGCGCAATTTGCTATTCGCAATGTTACTGGTGGCATTCATTTTACCAACGGCCAGTGCTGGTCTGGTACAAGTCTACGTAAACAATTCAGAAGACCTCGTTACCACAGAGAACCCAACCACAATCAAACAAGGGAAAGACTTCACCATTACTTTCCATGTCGGTGGCCCATATAGGATAGAATCTGGAGATGACAATCTATCCGTTTACAATCTCAACATGGATGTTCACTTTGTGAATGATGTTGACAGAAGACCAACCTGTACAATGTGTGCTATTCCAAGCTATCAGGCTCTAAGTGATACTGATAAAGACCCAGGATATGACGAATACACAGCAAGATTTTATGGAGATAGTGCTGTTTTTGAAGGATACAGTGGAGATTTAGAATTCTCATTACTAATGACCAATAGAAC